>CAADGJ010000315.1 GCA_900696505.1 uncultured Nitrosospira sp. | reverse complement strand
TGAATCCGATGAAGTTCTGGCACTTGGTGGAATGTGTCAACCGGAAGGGTGCCAAGAGCAGCAATGGGAACGGCAGCGTAAACGGAAATGGCAACGGTCGGCACGGGCACGTCAGTTAGAGTGCTTGATCGCTTGAAAGTCGGATCCGGCCTATGGGCCGAATTCTAACTCGTCGTTTCTCACCACTCGCTTGAAACGCCCCTCTCTCCAGTCAGGCAGGTACCCGCATACCGCTGTGTGACGACTTCAGTCACCGCCCTCAGCAACCGGCCGCTCAAGCGGCCAGTGGCGAGTCGAGGCTGCAGTCTGATTCCGAACCCTGCTCCGTCGATAGGTTCATACGCCCGCACGGTCAGCGCTGCCGTGGGGCCGGCATTCACGTCGGCGGTAGACACCAATTCCCCTTCCCAACACAAAGGCCCGTGATGGCCTGCACGCCGCGGCGTCGATTTCCATATGCAAGGGACCCCCACCTGATCAAGTTGGGTCAGCAGCCAATCCACCGTGGGAGGGTCACCGGAATCAGCCTGAAAGATCCAGGGCGCGGCTCCCTGGTGAATGTCCCCGTCGCTATGCGGTACTGACACCTCCTCCAAGAGCGCCTCTTCACACACCACGTACAGGTTCCCCTGCGGATCGAACCAGAAGCGCAGGAGACCTTCATGCAACTCCACTTGAATCATTCCCAGAGCAGCACAGTCCCCGCCGTCCTGCTCAAAGATGGAAAAGTCGGAAACCCCTTGCAAGGTGAGTTTGGCAATCCTGAGAACGCCTTGCAGATGATATTGTACGGTGACTGTCACTACTCTCCCTGCCGACACGTCCCGGCCTGACTCTTCGTCGAGCATCCAGCGTTTGGCCAAATGCACATCCATCACACGACCGCCACGAAACCCCTGCGTGTGCGTCAGCAACCAGCGAACGTCGTCGGCCGTTTTAATCGAATGTGTCATCGCAACGTGAAAACCTTCAAGCAGGATGCCGTCTATCGACACCCTCTCGAACCACTGTATCACGCGGACGCCGGAGAAAAGCGAGGGAAACGACGGTTCCAGGGAGAGGAGGTAACGGGGCAAGGGACGCTAGAAGAGCACTTGCTGCTGCTTGGCCTCTGCCAGTTGGCGCTCCAATTCCTCTACACGTTCCTGTAGACGCTGATTATCAAGGCGGAGAAGATCGAGGCGATCCAGCAATTGCTCGCGCTGAATGTTGGTCCATTTCAATGTGCGTCGCAAACCAGCCAGTTCGAGCTGTGCCTGCTGCCCGTCTTCAAACGCGGAGCCCATGCGTACGCCTCAGTCGATCGCCATCAGGAGTGATAGGCAAATCGTAGCGCACTCTTCGCCAGTTGCGGAGCGATTAGTGATTTATCGACGAGGAGCACGCGGGAATAGCGCGCATGTGCGAGGGTGAGAAGAATAGCTCTCGAAGGGCTTATTTTTCGCGAGCGCGAAAAGGCAAGGTGCTGCGATCGAGGTTGTCGCTGGACTCCCAGCGATAACGGACCAGCACGCCGTTGGCTTCCCAACCAGGCGGGCAGAGGTTCCCGGTGCCATAGTAATCGGCATCGAGCACGGAAAACGGGACGACGTTCTTGATCCAATCCTGAGCGTGGCCGTTGGATTCGATATAGGACTGCAAGAAGTACGCACCGCCCGTTAACGGTAGCTCGGGCAGGATGAAATCCACATAGCCTGTTCCACGCAGGGTCAAGGGCGTCGGATCAACGATATCGGTCGACAAGACGAACAGATCCTGTCCTTTCCGCCCATTGACGGATACGCTGACCCGGCAGTTGCGGAATTCTTTGCCTTCCGCGCAGCGGTAGTGCATCCGGATGATCACATCCCGTCCTGTGATAGCAGAAGTCACGGAGTGCCGATCCTTGTCCAGCAGATCGATCTCAGTGAGCAGGATCTCTCCCAGACCGACTCGGTCCGGGCGATCGCCGATCGACATGCTCGCCTGGCTGCGAATCGCATCGGCATATCCTTCGACTACCGTCTGCGTTTTGCCGATTCTTGCGATCCGCCCCTTTTCCAGCAGAATCGCCCGTTCGCAAAGCCCTTCGATGATACCCATATTGTGACTGACGATGAGGACCGTGCGCCCGCTTCGGCTCACTTCTTCCATTTTCCCCAGGCACTTTTGCTGAAAACTCGCATCGCCGACCGCCAACACTTCGTCCACGATCAAAATTTCCGGCTCGAGATGCGCAGCGACGGCAAAGGCCAATCGTACATACATGCCGCTCGAGTACCGTTTCACCGGTGTATCAATGAAGTCTTCCACACCGGAGAAGGCGACGATCTCATCAAACTTTCTCCGGACTTCGTCCCGTCGCATGCCCAACATGGCCGCGTTCAGAAAAATATTCTCCCGGCCGGTCAACTCTGAGTGAAAGCCCGTTCCGACCTCCAAGAGCGAGCTGACGCGCCCGTAGATATCCACGGTGCCTTTCGTGGGCTGCGTGATGCGAGACAAGATCTTGAGTAAGGTGCTTTTTCCAGCCCCGTTGTGCCCGATGATGCCCAGCACTTCCCCCTGCTTCACTTCGAACGAAACGTCCTTCACCGCCCAAAACGAAGGATCGGGTTCAGACCGGCCGGAGCCCCATTGCGTGAGGGATTTGAGCCGGTGCATGAGCTGATCACGCAGCGTGTTGTGCTGGACGGCCGCCCCCAGTCGGTAGTGCTTGGACAGCCCTTCTGCTCGAATTGCGACGGTACTCATCTAAATCACGTCCGCAAAGGTGCGTTCCATCGAGCGGAAATAGATCAATCCGCC
>CAADGJ010000314.1 GCA_900696505.1 uncultured Nitrosospira sp. | reverse complement strand
CTGGACGCCTTCCGCCAGGCATTAGGCGCTGCAGTCAAACGCGTCCGCCAGGCCAAAGTGTCTTCATTCGGCGTGGTTCTGCCGGGTGCGGTTCTGGAAGAAATTCCTGTTCAGGATGTGGCCCAGGCCATGGCCGAAGGGGCCATCCTCGGCAGTTACCAATTTACGGCGTATCGGAGTTCGAACGGAAGCAAACCGGTAGAGGTCGAGCGGCTGACGATCTACGTCGCACAAACATCCCTGTTGGCGCAGGTCACCGAGGGCATCCGGCGCGGCGTCGCGACGGCGGAGGCCACGGTCCTGGTCCGCGATCTCTGTAACCATCCGGCCAATATCATGACGCCCGGCCGGATCGTGCAGGAAGCAAAGGCTGTGGCGAAAGAACCGGGCGTCAAGCTGAAGGTGCTTGAACAGAAAGATATGGAACAGCTTGGTATGGGGGCCTTGCTCGGAGTGGCGAAGGGCAGTCATGAGCCGCCGAAGTTCATCATTCTGGAGTACAAGGGCGCGAAGGCAAAGAAAGGAGATCCCCCGGTGGTCATGGTCGGCAAGACCATTACCTTCGACACCGGCGGTATTTCCCTCAAGCCGGCCGAGAATATGGAACACATGAAGGCCGACATGACGGGCGGCGCCGAGGTGCTGGCGACGATGCGAGCCGCGGCACGACTCAAGTTGCCGGTGCATTTGGTGAGCATATTGCCTGTGGCGGAAAATATGCCGGGGGGTCGCGCGATGCGGCCTGGGGATATCGTCAAGACGCTCTCGGGAAAAACCGTCGAAGTTCAAAACACTGACGCCGAGGGCCGACTGATCCTCTCCGACGCCTTGGCCTATGCCACCCGGTACAAGCCGGCTGTGTTGATCGACGTCGCGACTTTGACCGGTGCCTGTGTCGTGGCGCTCGGTCAATTTGCCATCGGGATGTTCGGTAACAATGATCAGTTGAAGGAACATGTCCGGAATGCCGGCATGCGAGCTGGTGAGCGGGTGTGGGAAATGCCGCTCTGGGAGGAGTACTTCGAACAGTTGCGCAGTGATGTGGCCGATATGCGGAACATCGGTGGCCGTGGTGGAGGCATGATTACCGCGGCACTGTTCCTGAGCAAGTTTGTCGGGGACTGTCCGTGGATCCATCTGGACATCGCCAGCACCGACTGGAGCGAGCGTGAGCGAGCCTATCTCCCGAAAGGTCCCACCGGGATCGGCACGCGCCTGCTCATTCAATTCTTGCTGGACCGGACCCTGCCCTAGCGGCAACCGGTGCGTGAGGCGGCGTCAGCCGAGCATCTCTCTGCTTCTCACCCAGATCGTCATCGTAGGGGGTTATGACATTACGCGAGCACATCGGTCAGCTGTTCATGATGGGATTTACCGGGACCACGGTCAGCAAGGACCTGGCCTCGTTTCTCACCGCCTATAAGCCGGGGGGCGTCATCTTCTTTCGTCGCAATCTCGAATCGGTCCAGCAGATCGTCGATCTCACCAACGGACTGCAGAAGTTGTCGCCGGCCTCGCCGCTATTGATCGCGATTGATCAGGAAGGTGGACGGGTCTCCCGACTGCCGGCCGAATTCACGATCTTTCCCCCCTGCGGTCAGCTCGGCCAGTGTCATTCCAGTGAACTCGCCTATTCCGCTGCAGCCACCATCGCCAAAGAATTGCGAGCCGTGGGGATCAACATGAATATGGCGCCGGTGCTGGACGTGAACAGCAACCCCGACAATCCCGTGATCGGTGATCGGGCGTTCGGTGCCGAGCCTGACGTCGTCGCCGACATGGGGCTGGCCACGATCGGCGGGTTGCAAGACAATATGGTCGTGGCCTGCGGGAAACATTTTCCCGGCCACGGTGATACGGCAACGGATTCGCACAAGGAGCTTCCGGTCGTTGACGCGGGGATTCAACGGTTACGCGAGACGGAGTTTCCCCCGTTTCAGCAGGCGATCCGGCAGGGAGTTGCCAGTCTCATGACGGCGCATGTGTTGTATCGGGCCTTGGATCCCGATGCGCCGGCCACGCTGTCTCCCGCTGTGATCCAGCGGCTACTGCGCGAAGAGTTTCGTTACGACGGGGTGGTCTTCACTGACGACCTGGAGATGCATGCGATTATCGATCATGACGGGATCGGCGAAGCGGCTGTTCGTTCGTTCGTGGCCGGATGTGATGTGTTGCTGATTTGCAAAGACCAGGACCGGGTTATGACGGCCATGCAGGCGATGGAACGTGCTGTGCAAAACGGCCGGATCACACAAGAGAGACTGGAGCAGTCCTTGGCCCGTGTCGCACGACTCAAGGCACGATACCTGATCCCCTACAAGCCGGTGACGATCTCGGATGCCCGTCTGGTGGTCGGGTGCCGTTCGCACAAGGTGTTGCTGGACTCATGGCATAAAGCCTATGCCCGGCTGCCTTCCTCGAAGGTGTCGGAGCACGATGAGCCGGCCGCGGCGTTGGATTCACCGGTCACGCATGTCTAACGCATAGCCGTATGCGGGTGGGGAATCGTCTGAAGCAGCGGCGCGAGGGCTAATCTCCTGAGAGGAACCGGTGCTGGATTTTCCTCTCGAGTTTTGATTCACTAGTGCTGGATTGGGCTCCATTCCATCCATTCATCATACTGAGGCGCCATGGGCATCAAGAAAGGCGACATTCTCGACGAACGGAAACGCTTTCCCGATTCCTGCGGGCTGGTGGTTAAGTGTACCGGTGGCGGCGAGGGCTTTCAGAAGATCTTTGGTTGTGGGCATGAACTGACTGAAGAGGACCTCGTGTCGGAGATCGTATCGTCGAGGGGCCGGAAACGAGGAACCTTACTGCCGGGGGCCATGCTGGAAGAGCGGCGGCAGTTTCCTGATTCCTGCGGCCTTCGCCTTATGGTGATGGATGGCGGCGCCGGACTGCAAGGCATCGACTGTTGCGGCCATCTCATTACGGCCGGTGCGGTGCATGGCTTGAGATTCGGTCAACCGCTGGATGAAGGGGCTCCTATGCCGACCGGTCCGGCAGGGCAGGCGTAATGCGCGCACCAAGTATGCCGGGGGCGGATGACAAGTTTCATCGACCCAGCATGCGATGGTGGCTCGGTTTCATGGATCAGCTGGACCGGCTTGGCTATGTTGCGGCCGGATTTAGTCTGCTGGCGCTCTGCCTGATCATTTTCGTCCATGCCTGGTATATCTTCCTGGCTCGACCCGTCCAGCTCGCGCTCCTTCCTGCCGCCCTCAAATTATTGAACGATCTGCTCCTGGTCATCATTCTTTTGGAGCTGTTTCGCACGGTTGTGCGATTTCTTCAGACGGAAGTGCTGGAATTAGAGCCGTATT
>CAADGJ010000313.1 GCA_900696505.1 uncultured Nitrosospira sp. | reverse complement strand
GTCAGATGCCCCCAGATGAGCGAGCCATCCTTCCGGATGTACCGCTTTTCCATGGAGAAGGTTTCGATCTCACCGGCCAGCAGCCTGCGGACGGAAGCCCAATCCCGTTCGATGTCATCCGGATGGGTAATTTCGGTAAATGTCCTGGCGAGCAATTCTTCCCGGGAGTACCCCGTGAGGGCGCACAGGGCATCATTGCAGCGGAGCCAGCGTCCATCCAACCCCACATGGGCAATCCCCACCGCCGCGTTATCGAAGGTGGCGCGATGTTGGGCCTCGCTTTCCCGTAAGGCATCCTCGGCCTTTTTGCTGTCCGTGATATCTTCGGCAAAGATAATGATCCCGCCGATACCGCCGGCCTTGTCCCGCCAGGGCCGGATCTCCCATCTAAGCCAGTAAACCGTGCCATCGGCCCGTTCGAACCGGTCTTCCTCCATACGCATGATCTCACCGGCCAGGCCTTGCTGATGCGCCGTTCGCCAGCGTTCCGGAATGTCGGGAAAGATCTCGTAGTGACTGCGCCCCAACACCTCGCCTTCAAGTCCGTAGTCCGCCAGCCAGCGGCGGCTCACCGCAACATACCGCATCTGCCGATCGAACATGGCGATTGCCGCAGGCGCATGTTCGATGAAAAGCCGCAGCCGTTCCTCACTTTCCCGCAACGCCGCCTCGGCTCGCTTGCGTTCGGTGATATCGTGGGCGACCTTCGAGACGCCGACGATCCGTCCCTCATCATTGCGGATCGCCGATACGGTCAGGGCAATATCGATCAACGTCCCGTCTTTCCGCCGCCGGATCGTTTCATATTGCTGGACCGTCTCGCCTCGCACGATCTTCGCGAGAATCGGGGTTTCCTCCTCGATCTGTTCGTCCGGGATGACCAGCAGCACGGATTGCCCGACGGCCTCCTGCCGGGTATACCCGTACAACCGTTCGGCACCTCGATTCCAACTGGTGATGATGCCGTTGAGATCTTTGCTGACAATCGCGTCCTCCGACGATTCGACAATGGCGGCAAGCATGGCCCGTGCCTGCTCGGCCTGTTTCCGTTCGGTGATATCGACGATGGCGGCAATGAATCCCGTCACGATCCCGCGTCCGTCCCACTCCGGTGCGTAGGTCACTTGCAGAAGACGGCCCATGGACGCAGCACCAAGAAATTGCTGATCGAACTTGACCTGCCGTCCAGCCAGCGCCTCTCGCATATAGGGTTCGGCCTGCTGGTACGCCTCTGCGCCCAACACCTCACGCGGATGCAGGCCGATGAGATCTTCGGGCGTCCGTCGCACGAGGTCGGCATATCGCTGATTCACGAACCGATACCGTCCATCCGTTCCGCATTGTGCGATGAGAACCGGAGCATGATCCGTGACGAACTGCATTTGACGCTCACTGGCGCGGACTGTCTCCTCGGCCTTGGCGCGCGCGTCGATCTCCAGACGCAATCGCTGTTCCTGGGCCCTCACCAGGGACGTCTCCGCCTGCGCCCGAAGACGAGCACGCGTGACCGCTTCGGAGAGCGACACGATGATGACATTGGCGGTGATAAACAACGCCAGCGCCGTCTGCTGCTCACCCGGCGAAGCCTGCATATCAAAAAACAGGACGATAGACAGGACTGAGGAGACCAGGGTGGCGGCAACACCATGTCGCCAGCCATTGGCCACGGCGATGAACATGATGGCGGGATAGTACGTGATGAAGGTATAGCCTGATCCCCACAGCGGAGTCAGCGCCATACGAAGACCGGTCGCCACGGCGAGCGTGACCGTCGTGAGCAGTGAAGGATTCCACTCGGCCAGACGCGCCCACCAGGAGTGAACACCCTGCTGGATCTCGTCCTGAGATGAAGAAGCTGAAGGAGGCGGGTCAGAAGCCATGGGCTCCATCGGCGAGCGATGAATCGGCTCTTGGTCTAGGTGGCGATCAGAATGATCGTGCGCAGCATGCGCAGGATGTTCGGCTAAGAGGCGTAGTGTACCTGAATGCCTCAGGAGACACCACACCTGATCCTGGACATTCGGGGAAGCGAGATGGGGCTAGCGGGGCGGACGCTGAAGAAGCAGGTATGCTAGTTGTCGTGACGTGGCGAGGCAGGCGAGGCACTATTCCGGTGACGGTTCTCCAGCCATTCGATCAATTCCATTCGTAATGTCCGGTTGAGCCGTTGCTGAGCTTCAAGAGGCACGCGCACGAACTCCACGCCGAATTGATTCCCCCGCACCCATTTGATCGTCCCGAGTTCAACCGGCAACGCGGGCGGCTGATGATGAAGAAGCATACTCACCCGCACCTGGCTCCCGCAGAGCACTTCGCGATCGCAGGTCACCGAGCAGCCTTTTAATGAGAGATTGGTCAGGACGCCTTCACCGACAAAGGGCGCTCCGCCAAAAATGACTGGATAGTTGAGCGGAAACCGGTAATAGGTTCGAGCATACCGACGAGGTGCCATCACAACCTCCCTGTGGCGGGATCCTACCGAGGCTCGCCGGTCAGGCGGTATCCTACCTTGGGAGGGGGGTTGGCGACTGGTCTTCCTTCGGTATCGGCAGTCTCCGTCTCGTCTGCCCTGCTTGTATTTCGAGAGGGACCTGAGTAGGGTTCGCCCCATCACGCCAGAGAAAGGACACTATGCACAAGTCGTTACGCCATGCAGCCTGGATCATCGCGATTGTCATGCTCCCAGGCTGCGTCGGACTGGGCGCCTGGACCCTCGGCACGCGCAGCGAATCCAGCGACCACCCGAAGATCGATCAGACCAGAGGTGCCATCGATCTGCGCAAGGCAGGCACGCCCTCTGAGTTCAAGACGGTCGCTGAACTGCGAACGCAATGGGGTGAGCCTGACAATATCGAATTACGCAAGGATGGACGGGAAGAGTGGATCTATAAGACCGGCGGCTTACGATGGTCCGGTATGGTGCTGTATCTTGTGGTCATCCCCCTGCCTGCCATGATCCCTGTCGGCAGTCAATACGTCTCTTTTGTCATTCACGATGGCCACATCGAACAAGCCACGCGCAGAGATTGGGCCTTCAAGGCCGGGGCCTATTGCGGATTCTTCGGGATGATGTACGGTGGATTAGGGTGTGGAACCGGCACGTTTGAAGAGAAACAGGGATCGGACGC
>CAADGJ010000312.1 GCA_900696505.1 uncultured Nitrosospira sp. | reverse complement strand
GATGTGGTGGAGGATGTGGCGATCAGCCAGGGGTATGCACGGTTTGCTCCGGTTATGCCCTCGCAGTTTACGGTAGGAGGGCTGTCGCGGTTAGAGCAAATGGCCGACCGGGTTCGTCATCTTATGGTGGGGATGGAATTCCAGGAAATCATTTCCAACATCATGGGGTCTCACCAGGATTTTTGCACGCGCATGCGCTTGGATGGCACTGAGTGGGCGAACGTCGTGGAAGTGGATAATGTGATGTCGCTTAGCTATTCGTGCCTGCGCCAGTGGATCACCCCTTCGTTGTTGCAGGTGGAGACCAATTCGAGCCGGGCGTTTTATCCCCATCGGATGTTCGAGGTCGGTGAGGTGGCTGTCCCAGATGCTCGCGCCGATGTCGGGTCACGGACGATCACGATGTTAGGGGCGGTCATCGCCCATGCCGGCGCGCATTTTTCCGAAATTCACTCCTGCCTGGACTTGCTGCTCTATTACTTGGACCGTCCTTTTAGGTTGGAACCGGTCCCTCACCCGTCGTTTCTTGAGGGCAGGGCAGGCAGAATCATGCTGGATGGACGAGCTATCGGACTGCTCGGAGAGTTGCATCCCGAGGTGTTAGAGCAGTGGCAGATTGGAGTGCCGGCAGTCGCGCTGGAGTTGGAAATCGATCGATTACTGGATGAAGCGTGACGGGAAAATCCGTTCCATCAGGATCTTCCCGTCACAGAGCATTGAGGCGAACCCGTTAGCTCGCTGCGGTGGCGAGCTGCTGCTTGGCAACGCCGACGAGTTTCTCAAATCCCGCCATATCCCGGATCGCCATATCGGACAGCACTTTCCGATCCAATAAGATATTCGCCTTCTTCAGGGCGTTCATGAAGCGGCTATACGCAATGCCATGCAAGCGGGTCGCGGCGCTGATGCGCGCGATCCAGAGCTGGCGGAAATCACGCTTCCGCTGCTTTCGCCCTGAATACGCGTAAGCCTGCCCTTTATCGACTGATTCGGTTGCTGTTCGGAACAGCCGGCTTTTGGCGCCGTACTGGCCTTTCGCCAGTTTCAGGCGCTTCTTTCGCCGCTGTCGTGTTTTCGGACCACCTTTTGTACGAGGCATGGGACGCTACTCCTTTCAGATCCTGTTCACGGCACAATCATCGTTACTGCGGAAGCAACTTGTTCAACGCGGGTGTCGAGGCGGACGAGACTTCCGTGGCCCCCTTCAAGTTCCGCTTGCGGTCGCGTGGCTTGCCGGTCAACAAATGCCGACCGCCGGCCTTCCGGCGAACCAATTTGCCCGTTCCCGTTCGTCGGAACCGCTTCTTCGCGCCGCTGTGGGTTTTCATCTTCTGCTTCATGCTCTCATTCCTTCCTTGCGTGCGTCGCGCACACTATTTGGGAGCCAAAATCATAATCAGGCTCCGCCCTTCCATCCTCGGCGCAAATTCAACGGTCCCCGCTTCCATGCACTGCTGGATCACACTCGTCATCATCGTGCGACCCATTTCCTGATTGGCCATCTCACGACCACGATACGTGAGCGTCACCTTGGTCTTATTCCCATCGGCCAAAAACTCTTTGATCTGGCGGATCTTGATCTCGAGATCGTGTTTGTCGGTGCGTGGTCTCAGCTTGATCTCTTTGACCTGCGTGGATTTCTGGTGCCGACGGCTCTGGTGATCTTTCTTGCTGAGCTCGAACTTATATTTCCCATAGTCCATGATACGGCAAACCGGAGGCTGTGAGGTCGGGGCCACCTCGACGAGATCGTAGCCCCCTTCCTGAGCCTTATTGAATGCCTCTACGGTCGGCAGTATTCCCAATTGCTCGCCGTCAGGACCGATGACACGAACTTCCCGAATCCTGATTTCCCGGTTTACACGTAATTTAGGGACGATAGGTCACCTCGTTTGTGAGTGGGTTGCTGTATCGCGTAATGATTGATTCGTGTCTGTGCGGATGAGTTCCAGGAATTGTTCGATCGGCATGGTCCCATGATCAGCTTTGCTTCGACCGCGAACCGCCACCATGCCGCTCTGCACTTCCTTATCGCCCACCACCAGCATATAGGGAATCTTGTTCTTTTCCGCCTCGCGGATCTTGAAACCGATCTTCTCGTTGCGGAGGTCCGCTTCAACACGGTAGCCGTGGCTCTTGAGGGTGGAGACGATCTTAGCCGCGAATTCCTGTTGATGGTCGGTGATTGTCAGTACAACGGCTTGAACCGGAGCCAGCCACGTCGGGAAGGCGCCGGCATAGTGCTCGATCAAAATGCCAAAGAAGCGCTCGATCGATCCCATGAGCGCCCGATGAATCATGATCGGTTGATGGTGTTTACCGTCTTCGCCGGTATAGGCCAGCTTGAAGCGTTCAGGATTGTTGAAATCGACCTGAACCGTCGAGCATTGCCATGATCGACCCAGGACATCTTTAATTTTGATGTCGATTTTCGGGCCGTAGAATACGCCTTCACCCGGATCAACCTGATAGGCCACGTTGCGGCTCTTCAGCGCTGCTTCCAAGGCGTTGGTGGCGATGGTCCAGTTCTCATCCGATCCCACGGATTTCTCGGGCCTGGTCGAGAGGTAAATTTCAAATTCCGTGAATCCGAAGGTGCCAAGCACGAAAAAGGTGAAGTCCAGCACGCGGCTGACTTCGGCCTCGATTTGATCGGGTCGGCAGAACAAATGCGCGTCGTCTTGAGTGAAGCCGCGGACCCGTAGCAGCCCATGCAGCACGCCGGTTCGCTCGTAACGATAGACGGTGCCCAACTCTCCGTACCGGATCGGCAAATCGCGATAGCTGCGCAAGTGCGATTTGTAGATCATGATATGGAAGGGGCAGTTCATCGGCTTGAGCTGATACTCGCTGCCTTCCAGTTTCATTGAGGCAAACATGTTTTCGCGGTAATAGTCGACGTGGCCGCTCGTTTTCCACAGGTCGAGCCTCGCGACATGCGGCGAATACACCAGGTCGTAGCCGTCCTTGATGTGTTGCTCCCGCCAGAAATTTTCGATGAGCAGCCGGATCAGGGAGCCTTTGGGATGCCAGAGCACCAAGCCGGGACCGATGTCGTCTTGAATCGTGATCAGGTCGAGCTCTTTGCCGAGTTTGCGATGGTCGCGACGCTTGATCTCTTCGAGTTTTGCCAGATGGGCATCAAGTTCCTTTTTCGTGGGAAACGAGGTGCCGTACACCCGCTGGAGCATGGGATTGCGTTCGTCCCCGCGCCAGTAGGCGCCGCCGGTCGAGAGGAGCTTAAAGGCGCCCACGTAGCCGGTGGTGGGCAGGTGCGGCCCGCGACAAAGGTCGACGAATTCTCCCTGACGGTACAGGGAAATAGGGGAACCATCGTCAAAGCTATTGATTAGCTCAACCTTATAGGCTTCCCCGCGATCCTGAAAAAACTTGATCGCGTCTTCTTTGGATAGTTCACTACGGCTGACAGTCAGGCCACGCTTGGTGATTTCAATGGCGCGGGCTTCGATCTTTTCCAGATCTTCCGGGGTGAACGGCCGGTCGAACGCAAAATCGTAGTAGAACCCGTCGTCGAGCGCCGGACCAATCGTAAGTTGCGCACTCGGGAACACTTCCTTGACCGCTTGAGCCATAATGTGGGTGCTGCTATGGCGGTACACCTCACGCCCTTCCGCGGATTCAAAGGTCAACGGTTCGACGGACGCGTCTTGATCCAACGCATGGAACAAGTCCATCGGCACGCCGTTGACCTTCGCGGCCAAGATTTTCCCGTCGAGACGGCCTCCCTGCGGGGTTAAGGCCTCTCGGACGGTGCATCCTGTTGGTACTTGTTTTCGAGTTCCGTCAGGAAGGGTGATGTGAATGAGCTGTGAGGCCACTCCGGTCAATCCTGCCAAAAAAATGCAACGTCGTGCCGACCACCCCCTGCGGGTAATCGGATCACGAACTTCATGAGCGAACGAAAATGGTAGGCGCGGACGGTCTTGAACCGTCGACCTCTACCGTGTCAAGGTAGCGCTCTCCCCCTGAGCTACGCGCCTATCGATCGGCGATGCTAATACAGGCTTACCAAAGGTGTCAAGGAAACGCGGTGGCAAGACAGGCTTTTCTCTGTGACCGAGCCACGCAATCGCGTCTTGTCCCGTGGGGCTGTCCAGGAGTCTGCCGACTCCTACTTGACGGCCGCCTTGAGTTCCTTGCCGGCCGAGAACTTCGGAATGCGGGCGGCAGGAATTTTCAAGGCTTCGCCGGTCCGCGGATTGCGTCCCATCCTGGCCTTGCGCTTTGAAATCGTAAAGGTGCCGAAATTGACCAACGTCACCCGCTTTCCCTTCTTGAGCGACGTGGTGACTGCGCCGGTGAAGGCTTCGAGCGCGACTGTTGCGGCGACCTTGGTGATACCGGCACTGTTCGCCATTTGTGCAATCAATTCTTCCTTGGTCATTGCTTCCCTCCGTTGGTGGTTGGCGACCCGTGGATGTGATGCATGGGCGTCCTTGTGACGCCTTGTGAGGTGCGGCTCAGTCGTCGGTACGCTAGCTGGCCCTGGCGCGTTTGACGGGGATATCCAGATCGAGAATCTTTTTTCTCAACGTATTGCGATTCAGCCCAAGGAGCTCCGCGGCTTGGATCTGGTTGCCCTTGGTCTCTCGCAAGGTCAGAAGAATCAACGGCCGTTCGACCGCGGCGATCAGCATCGGGTGGAGATTTTTCCCTGAGCCATTCCGCATGCCTTTGACGAAATCCCCGACCTTGTGTTCGAGATAAGAATCCAAACACAAAGCTTGTCCTTTGCCATTCGACTGAGGCGCTTCGGCCTTCGAGGCCTTGGACGCCTGAAGCACGGCTGCGGTGCGTTTCAGCACGGTACGCGATCCCACGAGGAGCAGGGTTCGTGAAGGATCGATTCCGGTCAGCAATTTGCTCAAGTCCGCCGCGGCAGCCAACTTCGATTCGATGATGACCGCATCGTAGTCGCGCTTTGCCAGGTCCTTCTGCAGTGATGGGCCTTCACGGCCAACGGTAATCGCCTGCTCACCGAAAAGGTCCTTGTAGTGTGACTGGATCTCGCTGTCTGTGCTGAGCAATAGAATATTAAATGTTGATGAACGCAGCGTCATGAGAGGCACCGAGGAAGAAGAGGGCGGGATTATTGCTCAGGCCCCAGATGATGTCAATGAGGAAATCTGCACCGGTATTGATGCAGCCTGATCGATCAAAGTGGAGAAAGTGAGCACTGGTAGAAGAGATTGTTGGTGGCATCAATTCGCAATGCAAATTAGAAACTTTCGACGCAGCAAATTCATCTCTTCCGAGAGATGGCGAGCAATTGTCGGCCAACGTGATCGCCGCCAGCGCATCCGCGATATCCGCAACCAGGCCTGCGCCCGCGGGCTTGACAGGAAAGCGAGGCTCAATGTATAGACATTCATGAATCCCCATCGGAATAGTCGCAAATGAAGGTTAGCCTTAGAGCCACCTATGGGATCATCGCTGCCGTAGATCTTGCGCTTCACCATGCCGAGCATCCGGTGTGCGCAAAGTCGATCGCCAAGCGGCAGGCGATTCCGGCCCGGTTCCTCGAGCAAGTGCTGCATGCGATGAAGAAGGCGGGAGTGGTGACGAGTCAGCGCGGAGCGCAAGGCGGGTATGTGTTGAGTCGAAAACCCTCGGAGCTCTCTGTGGCGGACATTCTCGATGCCTTAGAAGGCCCGCTTCTGTCGACGAACGGAGACGCCGCTCCGAAACAGACCTCGTCACGAGCTTCCAAGCAAGAGGCGCTCCTTGCGCATATTTGGGATCGTGTGAAACGGGCGGAACTCAGCGTGTTATCCGAAGTGACGGTCGAGGAGTTGGCAAAGCGCCAACGGGCCCTCGACGAGCAACATACATTGATGTATCACATTTGAACTCCCGCATGATGCGCCTGCACATTACTTCCGAACCGACGAGGTCGTTATGATAAGTAGTCATACAGAGGCTCTTCGCCCCGCTGTGAAGACTGAGCCCATTCCTCCCCATATTGTCGAAGAAATCGAGACATTCGAGGCCGAAGCTCAACGTGTGCTGGCCGGCGATCTCTCGACCGACATCTTCAAGCCCTTCCGCTTGCAGTACGGCATCTATGGTCAGCGGCAGCCCGGCGTGCAGATGTTCCGGATCAAAATTCCATTCGGCGGTTTGACGGCCAATCAATTGCGACGCGTGGCTGAATTGGCCGACCAGTTTGCCACCGGCGTGGGCCATGTCACGACGCGTCAGGACATTCAGCTGCATTTCGTGGAGCTTAAGCACGTGCCTGAGATGATGCGCCAGTTGGCGGCAGTGGGATTGACCACACGTGAAGCCTGCGCCAACACGGTGCGTAATGTGACGGCGTGCCACTTGGCAGGGGTATGCCAAGGCGAAGTGTTCGATGTGACGCCCTATGCGAAAACCGTGGCCTACCATTTGCTGCGGAATCCGCTGAACCAAAGTCTTCCGCGGAAGTTCAAGATCGCGCTCTCAGGCTGTCGGCAGGATTGCGCGCTTACGCCCATTCACGACATTGGCTTGCTCGCAGCGAAGCGAGCGGACGGCACTATTGGCTTCCGGATGGTGGCAGGTGGCGGCCTCGGGTCGACACCGCGCATGGCGCAAGTGCTGCGAGAATTTACGCCGATGGACGAATTGCTGCCGACCATCGAAGCGGTGATTAAGGTATTCGACACCTTGGGCAACCGCAAGAATCGAAACAAGGCTCGCATGAAATTCGTCATCGAGAAACTCGGATTCGACGAATTCAAGCGTCGCTGGGAGGCGGCCTATGCGGCCATGGGCTACGCGGTGCCGACGCATGAACCGATCAAACTGCTCGAGTATGCCGATACGCCGCCGTTGTTGATGCCGACGAAAGCACCGAACAGCACCAACGGAAATGGGAATGGAAACGGCAATGGCGCCGCATCGCGGAATGGCGCCGAATCAGCGTTTGAGGCCTGGAAGCGGACCAATGTGGTGCCTCAACGGCAGGCGGGATTTGCTGCGGCTGCCATCAAGTTACCGATGGGCGATTTGACGGGCGAACAGATGTGGGTGGTTGCCGATTTGGCCGAACGCTATTCCAACGGCAACATCCGGACCACCATCAATCAAAACGTGATCATCCGATGGATTCAGGAGGACCGTTTGAGCGCGTTTCATGAGGAACTCGTCGCGCATAGCCTGGGCGATCCAGGCGCTGAGCTCGTCGAGGACATCATTGCCTGCCCGGGTACGGATACGTGCGGATTGGGGATCACCTCGTCAAAGGGGATGGCCCGAGCGCTCGCGGAGGTCTTTCCTGCCGGCCAGGTGCCGGAAGATCTGCGCGACGTCAGCGTCAAAATCAGCGGCTGTCATAACTCGTGCGCACAACACCATATTGCGACGATCGGCCTGCACGGAGTTGGTAAGCG
>CAADGJ010000311.1 GCA_900696505.1 uncultured Nitrosospira sp. | reverse complement strand
GCCTAATCCTGAGATAGCTCTTTAGTCTCCATGAACGGACATGCTAAGGTGGTTGGCCTATGAGCGCAGCCACCATGCGAACCCTGTCTTCCTCTCCTCCCACACTGATCCTGTATCACGCGGAATGTGCCGACGGGTTCGGCGCCGCCTGGGCCATCTGGCGCCGGTATCCCGACGCGGAGTATCGCCCCGTGAAACACGGCGAAGCGCCGCCGACGAACCTCGCCGGTCATCATATTGTCATGGTGGATTTCAGCTACAACCGCTCAACCTTGGAAGCCATGGCCAAGGATGCGGCCAGCCTGGTCGTTCTGGACCATCACATCACTGCGGAACAGGCACTGGCCGACCTCCCCTACGCGTATTTCGATCTCCACAAGTCGGGCGCAGTACTGGGCTGGGAATGGGCCCACGATGAACCGGCCCCCTGGTTGCTCCGCTACATCCAAGACAAGGATTTATGGCACTGGGCGCTTCCGAACAGCAGGGAAATCAGCGCAGCACTGGCGTCACACCCGTTCGACTTCGAGCTCTGGACGCGTTTCAAACAGCGCGAGTTGGAGCGGGAAGGCCGGGCCATTCTCCGCTACGAAAACGAACTCGTGACGAAACTGGCCTCCCACGCGACGCTGGTGGAGTTTGTAGGCGCCACCGTGCCGTCGGTCCAGAGCTCCGTCCTCACCAGTCAAATCGGCGAACGGTTGTCCGCCGAGCATCCGTTTTGCGTGATCTGGCACGATCGTAACGGTCGCCGATACTTCAGCATGCGTTCCCGGGAAGAGGGCACCGACGTCGGCGCGATCGCCGCATCCTTCGGCGGCGGTGGCCATACCCATGCGGCTGGATTTTCGGTGCCGCTGCAGGCCGACGGCCTCCCCCAGGCAAATCCTCGGCTGCCGCGACCGGCCGCCTCATAGCCCTTGTGTTTCAGGTGTTGCGATGCTGCCCCTGAGTGACGATAACCCGACCGAACGCACGCCTGTCGTCACCGTCGCATTCATCGTCGCCTGCTCACTCGTCTTCCTGTACCAAAGCTCCCTCGGGTCAACCTCCGGTGAAGCCTTCGTCTACCAATACGGGGCCATCCCCTCACTCGTGTTCGGCCAGGCCGTGCTCCCACCGGAACTGACACGCATACCCGCGTATGCGACCGTTCTGACGAGCATGTTTCTGCATGGCAGCTGGATGCACTTGATCGGCAACATGCTGTACCTCTGGGTCTTCGGGAACAACATCGAAGACATCATGGGACATGTCAGATTTATCGTCTTCTATGTGGGATGTGGAATCCTGGCGGCGTTGAGCCATGCCTTGACCGACCCGACATCGACGGTTCCCATGGTCGGTGCGAGCGGAGCGATTTCAGGCGTGCTGGGGGCCTATCTGCTGCTCTTTCCCCATGCCCGCGTTTTGTTGATCGCCCCGGTGGTGGGCGCCACCTACGTACCGGCTGGTATCGTGCTGGGCTTGTGGTTCGTCATGCAGTTGCTGAACGGCGGGGCGAGCCTGGGCTCGCAGGGAGGAGGTGTGGCCTTCTTTGCGCACATCGGCGGATTTATCGCAGGGATGGTGCTGATCGGCTTCTTTAAGCGCCCGGAGGTACGATTTTTCAAACCCGGCCGCACCGAGTCATTTCGATACTAGCGTCGCAATTCCTCGCTTAGACATCCAGCAATTCACGGACTTTCCCCGCCAGATCGTGCTGCCGATAGGGCTGCTGTAGGAAGTATTTTCTATTCACTCGATGACTGGCAATCGTCTCGTCGGAAAATCCGGACACGAACAACGCCTTCATTTTTGGATGTTGCAGGACCAACCGTTTGGCCAACTCCCGGCCACTGATTTCAGGCATCGAAAGGTGGCTGACGGTGAGGTGAATCGGTCCTTGGTATTGTTGCGCGACAAGCAGTGCCTCCACTGCCGACCCCGCCTCGAGTACATGGTAGCGATGGCCGTGCAAGGTCGACAGGGCCAGCTTCCTGGCAATTTCATCTTCCTCAACGAGGAGCACCGTTTCAGCGCCCTTCGACAGCGCCTCAGGGAGGACCCTGCTGTCACGCAACACGGCGTTCCGCTCGACCAGGGGCAGATAGACACGCACCGTCGTGCCTTGTCCGGGCTGGCTTTGCACCTCCACTGTTCCACCGCATTGACGAACGATTCCATACACCAACGTGAGCCCCAGACCGGCATGCGTCTCTTTGGTCGAGAAGAACGGCTCGAACATCTGGGCTTGAACGTCCAGATTCATCCCGCCGCCGCTATCACTGACGGCAATGCGGGCCATCCGCTTCCGGGGATTTTTTTCGAGTTGCTCTGCCGGTAACAACTCTCCGGTGACCACTTCCAGCGAAATATCCACCCGCCCGCTGCTCGGCATGGCATCTCGCGCATTCGCCACCAGGTGCAACAACAGGCACTCCAACCGGTCATGACCAATTTCCACCAGCACCGGCTTGGACTCGTCAGGTACCCTCACATCAATCCGCCCGGGAAGCAGTGCCTGGAGCGCCTCGCGCATCGACACAATCGCCTCGCCGAGCGACAAGGTGTCGCGAATGCTCGTTTCGTGCACGCCCAGTGCGAGCAGTTGCGCGGTGAGGGTTGCCGCACGCTCTCCGCTCCGGAAGATGTCTTCCACCGGCCCATGCAGGGGGTCATCGGGTTTCAACTTTGAAACGATGGCCCCGGTCTGAGCCCCGATCACCGCCAAGACCTGATTGAATTCATGCGCCAACCTGGAGGCCAGTCGTCCCATCGCTTCGAATTTCTGCGCTTCGCGCAACTGCCGCTCCAGCCCGGTGCGTTCGACCATGCCTTGGCGAATTTCCTGGTTGGCGCGCGACAGCCCTTGCTTCAACCCTTGCACGCGGGTTTCCAGTTGCGTTCGTCGTTCCTCCAGAACCTGCTCCGACTGTTTCAACCCCTGAACATCTTCCCGCAACAGACGGTTCCGCCGGCGCTCGACCGCCACTGTTTCCAGCGTGAGGCCGTAAAACACCGACATGATGAGCAAAACAGGAATACCGAGCAGGTGCCCCACCGCCAGGGTGCCGGACTGCATCGCATGCTCATAGACCAAGATGCCGTATCCGGCACAGATGATGACGGAGAGGCCGAGTAATTGTTTCAGTGAAGGCGCAGAGGAGGCAATGAGGAGCAGTAGAAAATACGTGAGATACAATTCCGAGCTGGCATTTCCGGAGAGGTAAATGGTCCCTGTCACGAGCAGGGTATTGATGCTGATCAATGCGCCGGGAAACCAGGTGCTCTCTAATGCCGCTTTCGGCAACAAGATGATTCCCATACTGATCAGCATCAATCCGAGCGCCACCATCCGGCTGACGTTCTGCCCATAGATCGTCTCGTTGCTCACAAGCAATTCATAGGACAGAATGCCGGCCACGAGGCTTTGCAGAAACATCACGCGGACTCGCGAATGAGAGAACAATCGGCCCAGTCCTCGCATGGTGGGATGCCGCCCGGTTTGATCGAGATCGGAGGAAAGTGGAACGCTCACCGCTGTGCCTGCCCTTCGGAGAGAAGTGTGAAACCAGCGGGGATGACAGCAAGTCCCATACCGTCTTGCCATCCTGGCAAGTCTTCGCAATTTCAGGAGGAGGAGAATGAAGGGTGGCCATGAACGGCCGGTGACCTCTCCCCGTCTCACAAAAACGGACAGTCTGAGAGCGGCCGAACGATCTCAACCGACAGAAACGGATACCATCCAGACGCACACCGAGCCTAAACCTGATCGCGCCTGCTGTCGTTTTTTTACGAGTGAATCGGAGCAAACCGCGAGCGGAAGGTCGACGCGGCGGTGAGGGCCTCCGCGCGGGTAGGAGCGAGAAATGAAATGTGGCCCATTTTCCGCTTTGGTCGAATTGTGCGTTTTCCATACAGGTGGACGATCGCACCGGGCACGCGGAGAAGATCCTGCGCTGCAGGGGAGTGCGTCACGAGTCGAACATCCTCACCGATGAGGTTGAGCATCACGGCGGGACTGAGCAACCGGATCTCTCCGAGCGGCAGGCCACACAAGGTCCGCACCTGCTGCTCAAATTGCGAGACCGTACAGGCATCCAAGGTGTAGTGACCGGAGTTATGCGGCCTGGGGGCGATTTCGTTGATCACCAACCGGCCATCGGCCATGAGGAACAATTCCACGCAAAATACCCCCACCCCGTCAAGCGCCTGCACGGCGTCGCACGCGATGGTGCCGGCCAGGTCGGCAACCGGCTGCGGCACATCGGCCGGCACGATCGTCTGACGGAGAATGCCCTCTTCATGAACATTGTCCACCAAGGGGTAGGTTTGCGACGCGCCGTCGGCACCCCGCACAACCAGAATCGATAGCTCACGCTCAAACGGAAGCCATTCTTCCAAAATCCATCGAGAACCAGGCCTCCGAGTACGGGCCAACTCCTGTTGCACCGCCGGACAATCTTCGGCTCGAAGGATTTTCCACTGCCCCTTGCCGTCATACCCGGCCGTAGCCGTCTTACACACCAGCGGATAAGCAGGCATGGTCTGCCGGCCGAGTTCCTCCGGCGACGCTAGTGTCGCGAAGACCGGCACGGGCAATCCGCGACTCCGCAAAAACGTCTTCTGTTCAATGCGATCCTGAATCACCCGGAGCACCCGGCTTGATGGACGTACCGGCAGCTCGCACTCCAATTGCTCACAGAGGTCGGCAGGGACGTTTTCCCATTCATAGGTCACGGCACGAACCCGTTGAGTGAACTCTTTACGCGCGTCAACGTCGGTGAACGGGCGAATGAGTGAATGGTCGGCTATCCGGTGAGCAGGCGCTTCAGGATCGGGATCCCAGACATTAACAGCGTACCCCATGCGGCGGGCAGCGGTGGCGAACATGGCGCCGAGCTGGCCTCCACCAAGCACACCCAGGGTCGCGCCGGGATCAATCACCGTGACATTCACGGCCTGCGGCTCGTCCTGGTCCCGCGTGACATCGGGAAGGGAGGGGACAACCGGGCGTCATCCTGGGAATCGAGAACCTTTTGTGTTTGCGCGGCACGGAATCGTTCGAGGCGTTGCCTGACAGAAGCGGACTGTACTCCCAGAATTTGCGCCGCCAGGATGGCCGCATTTTCCGCGCCGCCGATCGCCACTGTTGCGACCGGAATTCCCCTGGGCATCTGGACAATCGACAGTAGAGAATCGAAGCCCCGGAGATGTTCAGTGGGAATAGGCACGCCGATAACCGGTAACAGAGTCTTCGCCGCCACCATTCCGGGAAGATGCGCGGCTCCCCCGGCTCCGGCAATGATGACCTGAATCCCCCGCGCCACAGCCTGTTCCGCATAGGCGAAGAGGCGATCCGGGGTACGATGGGCCGACACGACGAGCAGCTCGTTGGGAATCCCGAGCTCATTCAGCATGGCCACGGCCTTTTCAAGGATGGGAAAGTCCGATGTGCTGCCGCCTAAGACCCCGACCAACGCCCGATCCGCACGCTTCTTCTTCGGCATGGACACGACACCTCTGGCTGAAGGAAAGAATGATGCGGCGAACCATAGCCCTTCTCCGGTCGAAGGGTCAAGCCGAAGCACGACGGAACGCCTCATTGAATTGACCAACTCCTTTGTCTTCCACTATGATACGGGTGCGCATCTCTACAGTGGACGGTGCGTGGAGGGGTTACGTGCAGCGTATCCGTGAGGGACTCAAAACCCGATTTCGCTCCCTCGTCACCCAGCGTACAGGCTTGGATGAAATGGCCGTCGATGATCTGGCCACGTCCACCAAGCTCCAGTCCTGGGAAGCCGTCCAAATTCCCGAACGATTGCGGTTCTCTTCACGGCTGGCCATTCTCCTGGTCGGCTTCTTCATGTTGATCGTGGCTTTCGTCCCGTGGACGCAAACGATTACGGTAACCGGCCAGCTCTCCGCCTACACGCCTTTTGAACGTCCGCAAGACATCGAAGCACAGATTACCGGACGCATCAGGAAGTGGCACATCTTCGAAGGTGTGCGGGTCAAAGCGGGCGACGTGATTCTCGAACTGGACGACTACGACCCGAACTTCATGGCTCCGGATCTCTTGAACCTCCTCGAACAGCGCAAGCAGGCGCTGGAAGATACGCGGAAAGCCGCCCTCAGTCGCGCCGATCAACTCGATAAACGTATCAAGGAAATGCAAAACCTCGTGAAGGCCGCGGTTCCGTCCGCGGGCGCGCGGGTGCTCGAAGCGGAAAGCAAAGTGCGTGAGGCGCGGCAAAAAATCGAAGCGTCCAAGATCGCCGTGGCCACAGCCGAACTCAATGTGGAACGGCATCAACAGCTGGCGCAACAGGGCCTGGTCTCCCAGCGCGAATTAGAACTCACGATTCAAGCCGCCATCGCCAGCAAGGCGGATTTGCAGGGTGCACAAGCCAACCTGGCCGCCGCCGAACAGGGGATGAAGGCCTTAAGTTTCGGACGGGAACAGGTGAGCGCAGAAGTCCTTCAACGGCTGCTTGACGCAGAAGCCGCGCGAGATGCCTCGATCGGAGAAGCGGCGCGAGCCGCCGATCAGGTGGCGGATGTTTCTCTGCGTCTGTCCAACGCGAATCAACGACGGGTTGCCAGCCGGATTCTCTCGCCCATCGACGGTACCGTCGTGAAAATGGCGCAGGCCGGCGCCGGCGAAACCGTGCGGCCCGGTGAAAAACTGGTCAGGATTTCTCCGAACAGTGTGGACAGGGCGATCGAAATGGTGGCGGACGGCATCGATGCCCCGTTGCTCAATGTGGGCCGAAAGGTCAAGATTCTCTTCTACGGCATTCCCGCCATCCCCCTGCCCGCCTGGCCGGAAATGATGGCTGGTACGTACAACGGGGTCATCAAGGTCATCGACCAGGTCGACGACGGCAAGGGTAATTTCCGCTTCTGGG
>CAADGJ010000310.1 GCA_900696505.1 uncultured Nitrosospira sp. | reverse complement strand
GCCACCTTCGCTGTATGCAGATTCGATATCGGGCAGGAACTTACTTCGCCGCGCAATCGCCTGTGCGTTTGCCATCGACCTTCATCGTCACCGACAGGGCCTTGTCGCCCTTAGGGGTCGCTTTGCGGACCACAGAAAAACCGGTGGTCGAGACCGTGCCTTCGACACGGGTCATCGCATAGAGGCCTTCAATATCGTAACTGACCGTCCCGCCATGCATCGACACGTTCATGACCTTGTTGGCCGGATTGGGTTTGAATCCGTTTAAGGCATAATAATTAAACACCGCATCCGGGTTCGCCAGATGTTCTTCCTTCACACATCGGGTATGGGTGTCCGGCTTGCCGGCTTCCCCGCTGCTGCTCTCGGTCACGGCTGTCACCTGATACTCACCCGGCTTCAGCGGAACCGTCTCGGCCCGCACCAATGGCGCTCCACAGAGGATTCCTGCGATCACACACAAGCCCATGCCTACCTTCATCGTCGCCCCTCCTTGTGATACCGGGGTGCGTCTGCTCCTGGCTCATCACAGCGACCAGGCCGCCTCGCCCGAATTCGTGCCCCATCAAGGACCCGGCGATTGTGCTGATGCCTGGGGATATTGTCAACCGTTACCTCCTTCGAACAGACTCCACATCTGCCGGACCAAGGGGCGGCCTAGGCTCATTTCCGTGTCGACTATGCTATAGTCGGCCACCATCACTCGATGTGGCCGCATGAAAGGAGCACTACGTATGACTGGACACCGTCGTTCGCTCATCGCCGCAGTCAGCGGACTTTCACTCCTGGCGTTGCTCTCAGCCTGTTCGTTCAAGGCCACCTTTAAAGAGACCACCGACACCACATCGAATATCACCGGCACCACGTCCGGGCGCATCTGGTGGAATGAAGACGGCCTGCTGAAATCTGAGCACAAGGTAGCCGCCTTCACCGCGTATAATGCAGACAATTTGGAAGCTGATGCGGCGCGGGGTCACGGCGAATATCTCGCGTCGTTGGACGCCCTCAGCCATCTACCGGATGCGGCGGTGTTTCAACCGGCGGCGCAGGCTGCGTTCAGCCGCTGGAGCCAGGCCGGCTCCTTGTCAGCCACCGAGCTGGTCAAGGCTTTACAAACCGCGCACCGCTGACGACACAGACCGATCACCGGGCAGCACAGGCAGATTGCACCTCACCGGAGTTCGATACGGACATGAACGCGCCGCGCAATCCCCTCTCGATCCATCGGATCTTTCACCCCACGGATTTTTCGCAGGACAGTCAGGTGGCATTCGTCCACGCGCTCAAACTGGCGTTGGTTTTCCGCGCCGAGCTGACCATCATGCATGTGGATCCCGACGTCTCGCCGGAAGGGTTCGAGGATTTTCCCCGCATCCGTCCGACCCTCGCGCAGTGGGGACTCCTTCCGGAATCCAGTTCCAAAAGCGATGTGACCACGCTTGGCATCCGGATCAGAAAAGTTCGTGCCCTGGCGGCCGACGCCAAGCAGGCCATCATGCATCATTTGACCGCAACACCAACCGATCTCATGGTTCTGGCGACGCACAAGCACGAGGGGTTTGCCGGATGGATTCATCACGCGGTCGCTGAGCCCGTTTCGCGCGAAATGCATGTCACCACGCTGTTCGTCCCATCCAACGTCGCGGGATTTGTCTCTCGCACCACCGGCGAAACCTCACTGCATCGCGTGCTTCTGCCGATCTCGAGCCATCCCCCCTCTCAACCCGCCATCGATGCCGCGACCGTGCTGGTGTCCCAATTGAGCAAGCCACCGGTCACGATGACGCTTATCCATGCAGGCGCGGAAGCCGATGTTGAGGCACTGGCGCTTCCGCAGAAGGCGGACTGGTCCTGGAATCAGTTGTTTGGAAAGGGCGATCCCGTCGAATGGATTCTCGCGGCAGGTGCCGAATTCGATGTGGATGTGATTGTGATGGCAACCAAAGGGCAGGACAGCTTGCTCGACATGTTACGCGGCAGCACCACGGAACGGGTCTTGCGCGGAGCGCGATGCCCGTTGCTCGCCATCCCCGCGCCGCTTATCTGATCAGGATCGCAGATCCCGTTGTGCCACTTCGAGGATGGGCGGCTCCTGCCGATCAGTCGCACTTCTCCCGGTCACGGTGCGAATGGCGACGCCCTCGCGAAACACCACAAAGTTCGACAGGACCGCTGCGATACGAGGTCCCGGCAGAATGATCCCGGCCAGGTTCAACGGATCGGCGGCCGAAATTTTGATCTCCTGCTGGGTGGCGGTGCCTGGACGCTTTTTCAATGCCCGCAATGCTTCAAGCGCCTCGGGCAAGGCGAACTGTTCTCCCGTGAACCCGCTGACGAACCGCCCCCCGCGTAGCTCCCCCGTCGATTCCAGGCGCCGGTAACAGACCAACAGATCCCGCCAGGAAGACACGATCGATTCGCGCGCCAACAGATCCCGGAATACCACGCCATATCGCTGCAGCAGTTGCCGCGCAATACGTTCGGTGGCCTGCGCCCTTTCTGAGGAGCCCACAACATGGGCCGACGAAGACGATGCTCGCAAGGTCGTCGCGGCCTGAGGACCGGTCTGTGATTGTGCGACGGCCGGCCTCAAAAGCGACCAGCGTCCACCGACATGGCGAGGCCGGCGATTCCGATCGGACGCCTCCGCCCGACGGCGGCGCGGATCGATGAGCGCTCGCAGATTGTCGAACCCGTCAGCCGTGACCAGGCCGGCCGCGACCAATTCCCAGAGGCCATCCTCCACTTCCGACGCCAACAAACGGGCACCGTGCAGCAGCTCACTGAAAAAGCTCGCACCACGCTGCTGCAAACAACGGCGAATGGCCTGAGCCGAGACGCTGAGTTTGGAGGACAGATCCAATCGGGCCAAATCCTCGCCAGTCGCCTCCAACAGCACCGGAGCATCTTCTCGCGCAAACAGACTGACCGGCGCGACCCGCGTCGGAACCACACGCCGCCCCGGCAACAGGGCGAGCTCCTGCATGAGCCGCGGATGCGGCGTGATACGCCCCCACATCAGCGCGCCGCCCAAACAGAGCCGGTCCAGCCATTCCGGTTGATACTTGGCCAAACGAACCCGGAGAATCTGCGCCTCCCAGGCCGATGCGGCAGCTTCAAACCCTCCGAGCTGCTTCGCCACCTCCAAGAGTCCGGCCTCTCCATGAAGACGCGCCCCCGGTGACGCGTGCTGCCACTGGAACAAAAACCGCATGAACTCGGCGGCAGTGACAGGTTCAATCTCCTTGCGTAACCGTCCGACCGTGAGGCGGTGAATTCTGGCCAACAGCCGCCGATGACACCATTCCACCATCCCATCCGTGGTGTGTGACACCTGCGTTGAAAACCGCCCTCGAAGCACGTGGCCCTGCGCTTCGAGTCGCAACATCGCGCCGTCGACATCCGGCACCGTCAGGCCCAGACGCGCAGCCAGATCAGCGGCCGTAACCGGCCCCACACTTTCCATCCAGCCTAAGACAATGCGCTGCAACACCTCTTCCCGTTCCAGCAAAGGCTCATGAGTCGGTGCCGATTCCGGATCGATCCGGGTATCCGGAAAGAGCAGGCCCCCGTACTGATGATTCTCGGCGGCCACCCATCCCTGTTTGTTATCACCCCGCCACAGCGTGGCGACCCGGCCTGCGACCTCGAGCCTCGGCACGAGCAAGTCCCATCCCGGCATACAGGCGCAGGGCACCCAGCCGAGCGTCAACAGCGCATCGTGCAATTCCTCTGCATCACGCACATCAGGCCAGGACTCTTCTCTGACCTGATCGATGGCCGACTGGTCCAACGCGCCCATCTCCCCGGCCAGTGCAGCCGGAAGCGTGCGCCGCATATCCACGGCTCGTGCCCGCCGCTCTTCGAGCGGCGCATCGTCGAGATACGCATAAGGGTTGGCATTCAAAATCTCGTGGCAAAAAGCGGACGGCATCGGCGTATCGACAGCGACGCAGGCAATCGCGCCGGATTCGATTCGGTTCAGCACCGCCGCTAACCCGTCAATGTCCATCGCTTCCGTCAGGCAATCCCGGATCGTCTCTTGCGCCAACGGGTGGTCAGGAATCTGGCGCTCCGTGCGTTCTCCTTGGAAATTGTCCTGGCAGGCGATGGCATCCGGGAACACGGCGGCGAGGAGATCTTCGGCGCGCATACGTTGAATCTGAGGCGGCACCCGCTTCCCTCCGGCAAATCGGAGCAGCGCCAGGGCTCGGGACGCATTCCATCGCCACCGTGTCATGAACATCGGCGCCTGCAGCACGGCCTGAGTCAACACGTCGCGCAGAGTCTTGACGTTCAGAAAGGCGAAAACCGTCTCGAGCGGAAAACTGTGCTTTTCGCCCAGCGACAGTACGATCCCCTCATCCGTCGCCGCGGCTTGCAGTTCAAAATCGAAGGTCACGCAAAAGCGTTTCCGCAGGGCCAGCCCCCAGGCGCGGTTCACCCTGCCGCCGAACGGGGCATGGATGACCAGCTGCATCCCCCCGCTTTCATCGAAGAATCGTTCCGCCACGATCGTGTGTTGCGTGGGCACCGTCCCCAGAACGGATTTGCCGGCCAGGATATATTGAACCGCCTGCTCCGCCCCCCGCTGATCGAGACCGCATTCCTGTTTGAGCCATTGCACCGGAGGCGCGGAAGGAGGAGGCGCCGGTACATTCGGATCGAGACGATGGTCGAGATCGGCTCTCAGGCGCGCAACTTCTGCCGACAAGTCCGCCGTGCGTGCCGGCGCTTCCCCGCGCCAGAACGGAATGGTCGGCGGTGCACCCTGCGCATCTTCGACACGCATCTTGCCGGTTTCGACGCCCTTGATGCGCCAGGACGTGTTTCCCAAGAGGATGATGTCTCCCGCCAGACTCTCGACGGCGAAGTCCTCGTCGACGGATCCCACCACCGTGCCGTCCGGTTCGGCAATGACTGCGTAGTTGGCTGTGTCGGGAATGGCGCCGCCCGAAGTAATAGCGGCCAATCTGGCCCCGCGGCGCCCGCGAATCTGATGGTTGATGCGGTCGTGATGCACATAGGCTCGGCCCCGGCCCCG
>CAADGJ010000309.1 GCA_900696505.1 uncultured Nitrosospira sp. | reverse complement strand
CTGTTGCAGGACTTCCGGCTGGTTCGTTTCGACCTGATCGCCGCAGGGTTGCAGCGATTCACAGAAGATTTGCTTGTCCGTTGGATTGCCGCCGCTATGGCGAGCACCGGCGTGCGGAAGGTGCTCGGGGCAGGTGGCGTCTTCATGAACGTGAAAGCCAATCAGCACATTGCCGAGTTACCTGGGCTCGAATATTTCGATGTGTTCCCTTCTTGCGGTGACGAGACGTTGCCGTTCGGGGCAGTCTGGCAATGTCATGTTCGTCATGGTGGCGCACTCGATGATATTCGGTTCGATCATCTGTATCTTGGGCCGGATGCGGGAACGGACGTATCGGAAGCTCGGGCCCGTTATGGCCAGATGGTTGAATTTCAGGAGCTGGATGATCCGGAGCTTCGCACGGCGGAGTTACTGGCTCAGGGCCGCATCGTCGCTCGTTGCTCAGGGCGGATGGAGTTCGGCGCGAGGGCGCTGGGAAACCGTTCTATTTTGGCTGATCCTAGTCGACCCTCTGTGGTGCAGACGATCAATCGCTTGATCAAGCAGCGGGACTTCTGGATGCCCTTCGCGCCGGCGGTGTTAGGCGAGCGGGCTGGCCAGTATGTCCACATCCCGCTCTCCCTGCCGCAGGTGCGGATCAGTCCGCACATGATGCATGCGTTTCACACCACGGAACAACGGGCTGAGTTGGCCGCTGCCGTTCATTGTGCCGATGCCACGGCACGCGCGCAGATGGTGTGGAAGGAACTCACCCCGTCATTCTATCGGCTCATCGAAGCATTCGGGCGGCTGACCGGGCGATGGGTGGTGCTCAATACGTCATTCAATCTGCACGGGTTTCCCATTGTGGGCGGGGCCTGTGATGCAATTGACGTCTTCCTCAAGTCCGGATTGGACGATCTGGTTGTCGATCGGTGGTTGATTCGGAAGCGCGAGACCCGGACAGTCGGCAGCCCGGCATCAGGGCCCTCGCGCGGGGAACTGTCAGATCAGAGTCAGCACTGAGAAGGAAGCAGCGGATGGATTTCTATCTTATTCTGGCCGCCGCCACAGCATGTATCGCCGTGCTCGCCATGCTGCTGTACCAGCGCTCGGGGAGTCTCTCGTTTCCGTTGGGCGTGCTGTTCTTGTATTTCTGGTCGATTCATGGAGGCTGGTCCATCGTTGCCGACGGGCTGGGGGCGGACAGCCAGATGCAGCATCACTATCTGTATCGCAAAGTGTTTCCGGTGGAACTCAATGGAGCGTACGAGGAGACGCTGCTCTATTATGCCTTGTTCGTGATCGTGATCGAGCTCACGGCGCTTGCCTGTATCGTCGAAGTCCGTTCTCGTCGCGACCCATCCGTTTCGGCCTTGTGGATCTCTCATGTCAGCCTGCTCGTCATTTCCGCCCTGGCGGGAGTGGCGAGTTTCTTGATTGTGAAGGACCAGCTTGCGACGGCCATGTGGCTGGGCAAATCAGGATATGCCGCAACGCGCGGAGGATTGGGTGAAATGGCCCCTCTCTTCACACTCCACCAGGTGCTCAATCGGGTTGCGCTGTTTTCCCTCGCCTTGGGGGGCGCGGTCTGGTTCACCGGACGGGAGGGGCGCTGGCTTGCAGGCGAGCCAACCATCGCCGTCGGCATTGGGTATGTGCTGCTACTTGCGGCCGTGTTTAGCTATGTCACTGTGCTGGGAAACAAGAATGAATTGTTCTCCGGACTCATTCTGGGAGGCCTGTTTTATCTGGCGAATGCGCGTCGCATGCGATGGAGCCTTGTCGCAGGGGGGGCCGGCGGCATGTTTCTGTGCATCGCTCTGGTGGACTTCCTGAGAGCCTTTCCCATCCTGGATCTTTGGGAAGGGATCGACTGGTGGGAAGCAGCTCAGTGGGTTCCGGAGATTCGAGCGAGCAACGAAGCATTCGGCGCGCATCTTTCATTGTACGGGGTCTTGTATTTCCACGCGCCCTTGACCTACGGTTCAAGTGTGACTTCTCTCCTGGCGTCGGTGGTGCCCCGCATCTTCTGGCCGGAGCGGCCGGGCGATATCTATTCGCACTATGCGGCCTCTGTCGGCATCGTCGAAGGGGTCGGCGAGCAGGGGTTCAGCATCCATCACGCGACCGGATGGTATCTGAACTTCGGCCTGCCCGGTCTCGTCTTAGGGGGGATCGTCTGGGGTTGGATCTGGAGCCGCTGCTTCAACGCGTATCAGGCTGCTACCGCGAATCGGGATCGCGGGCCGCGATGGCAGTATGTCCTTGCGGTGCTGGCGCCCTGGGCATTCGTCGCCTACATTCCGCCGCTCATCCGCGCGGGCCTGGAAGGGTATAAGGGGTTGCTGATCGACGCGCTGCTGGTCCCGACGTTGGTCATCACGGTGGCGTCCTACGCTGCCGGTCTGCGTACCCGCATGACAGCCCGGGTTCCGCGACCGGTTGAGGTTCTGCCGGTCCGTACGGAGTAACGTGAGATGCAGTCACAACAGCCGGTGCCGTTTGTCACTATTCTCGTCCCCTGCCGCAATGAGCAGGCGTTTATTACCGGTTGTCTGGACTCGATCCTATACAACGGCTATCCGTCTGATCGATTGCTCGTGCTTGTCATGGACGGCATGAGTGACGACGGTACACGGACGGTACTCGAGGGCTATGCCCGCAATCACGAGTGTGTTCGCGTGATCGACAACCAGGGCCGGACGACGCCCAAGGCACTCAATCTCGGGTTGCGGGAAGCACGGGGATCGGTGGTATTCAGGGTGGACGCCCATGCTCGTCTCTCAGCCGGATATCTCCGGCGCTGCGTCGATGCATTGCAGGAGTACGGCGCCGATGTGGTTTGCGGGGTGATGCGGACCGTCCCTTCGGCGGCGGGTTCGATGGGGAGAGCCATTGCGGTCGCTCTCGCTCATCCCTTCGGAGTCGGGAATTCGTATTTTCGCATACATGTCTCACTCCCGACCTGGGTAGACACGGTGTTTTGTGGTTGTTACAGGCGAGAGGCCTTTGATCGCGTGCTGGCAAGGGGCCCGAGTATCGGTCGTAAGGCTGAGGGCAGAGGTGACGCGGATCTGGAGACTGAGGGCCCGTTCAATGTCGCCTTGGCTCGAGGGCAGGATATGGATTTCAGTACCAGGCTGCAGAAGGCCGGAGGTCGCATGCTTCTTCTGCCTGATACCAGCAGCGAGTATTTTGCCCGCTCGACCATTCGATCATTCTGGACTCAGAATTGGAACAACG
>CAADGJ010000308.1 GCA_900696505.1 uncultured Nitrosospira sp. | reverse complement strand
GTGGAGAGCGCCGATCCCATGCCGCCACGGTAAGTCATTGCATCGTTCCAGGACGTTTCAGCAGACTGGACCCATGACCGTTGACAGGCGCCTGTGTTTCGCCAGGCCAAGGAGGCTCCTATCGATCCGCAGTCCGATTCCTCACCACCACCCGCGCGGCCGTTGCGCGGATTGCTCGTCGCACAGTTTTGCGGAGCCTTCAACGACAACGCATGGAAATTTATGGTCGCCCTCCTGGGCATCCGGGCCGTCACCACAACCCTTGCGCCAGGACAGGATCTTGAAGCCGCCTCGCAAACGCAGACTACGCTGGCCATGGTGGTGTTTACCCTGCCCCTGGTCCTGACCTCCTTCGTGGCGGGATTTTTTGCCGACCGGCTGAGCAAGCGGACCGTCATCATCACCATGAAGGCCGTGGAAGTGCTGCTCATGGCCGGCGCAACCCTCGCCCTGCTGTCTCATCCCACCGGCGGCGCCTGGGCCCTCGTCATGCTTGCCTGCATGGGCGTCCATAGCGCGCTATTCAGTCCGGCTAAATATGGCATTCTTCCCGAATTGCTGCCCCATGCCCAACTGGCCCGAGGCAACAGTATTCTGGAGTTATTCACCTTCCTGGCGATTTTGACGGGCACCACTGCAGGAGGCTTCCTGCTGGCCGGCGCCGGAAACCAACCCTGGCTTGCTCCGCTGGCGCTGACCATATTGGCGCTGATCGGTTTCGCCGCAGCCTGGGCTGTGCCGCCGGTGCCGGCCGCACGTGCTGCCGGGGGACTCTTCGACACCTTGCGCGGCGCCCTCTCGGCATTACGTGCGGATCGGCTGTTGCGGCTGGCCATCACGGGCGCCGTGTTCTTCTGGACGATTGCCAGTCTCGTCGTGCAGAACGTGCTGGTCTACGCCAAAGCCGTACTGGGCCTTTCCGATGCACTTGCCACTGTTCCTTCGGCCTTAATCTCGGTCGGCATCGGCTTGGGCGCCCTCGTGGTGGGACGACTCTCCCGCTCTCGCGTGGAATACGGGCTGGTTCCATTGGGGGCGGCGGGCGTGGCGACTTTCCTCCTGACGCTCGGCTGGTGGGTGCCGGCGTTCACCGGCACGCTCGTCATGATGATCGCCTTGGGCATGTCGAGCGCTCTCATCTTCATTCCCATCAATGCTCTGGTGCAGTGGCGCGCACCGCATGACCGCCGGGGCTCGGTCATCGCGCTGGAAAATATCTGCGTCTTCACCGGCATTCTGCTGGGATCACTCAGCGGGGGTGTGCTAGCGAATGTAGGACTTTCGACCGTGGGCATTTTTGTCGCGACAGCCGGCCTCACCACCATCGGGACGGCCTGGGCCATGTGGCTGATGCCCGAAACCTTCCTGCGCCTCGTCCTGGTTCTGCTGACGCATACGATCTACCGGCTGCGTATCGTCGGCCAGGCCCACGTACCGGTCACGGGTGGCGCCCTGCTCGTCCCCAATCACATTTCATTCATCGACGGATTTTTGCTGATCGCGAGCGTCGATCGGCCTATCCGGTTCGTCGTCGACGCGCACTACGTGAACCTTCCCTTCTTCAAACCGTTCATGCGGGCGTTGAACGTCATTCCGATTGCCTCCGATGGCGGCCCGCGCGTTATCCTCCGGGCCTTGCGCGATGCGGGCCAGGCCCTCGACGACGGTGACCTGGTCTGCATCTTCCCCGAAGGTCAGATTACACGGACCGGCAACTTACTGCCGTTCCGCCGGGGATTCGAACGGATCGTGAAAGGCCGGGAGGTGCCCGTCGTCCCGGTGCATCTGGATCGCGTCTGGGGCAGCATCTTCAGTTTTGTCGGAGGACGGTTTGTGACCAAATGGCCGGAACGGCTGCCCTATCCGGTGACCGTCTCGTTCGGCGCCCCCGTGCCTGCCGGCACACCGGCGCATGAGCTCCGCCGACTCGTCAGAGAGCTCGGCGAGACGGCCTGGCATTGGCGAAAATCTTCCCGACGTCCGTTGCATGCCGCCTTTGTCCGCGCCATGCGCCGGCATCCCTTTCGCCTCGCCATGGCCGACGCGACCAAGCCCCATGTGTCTTCTCTCCAGGCTTTGATCGGTGCGATCGCCCTGGCGCGCGCGCTGACGCCCCACTGGCAAGGACAATCGTCCGTGGGTTTGCTGCTGCCGCCGACTGTCGCGGGGGCACTGACCACGGTCGCCGCGGCACTCGCCGGTCGCACCAGCGTCAACCTGAATTACACCGTGGGGAAGGCCGGCCTCGAATCGGCCGTGCGCCAGGCACAACTGCATACCATCGTCACGAGCCGGAAGTTTATCGAGAAAGCCAAGCTCGAAGTCCCCGACGGGCCAACGATCCTGTGGTTGGAAGACATCGGTGCTACCATCGGCAGCCTGCAAAAAATATTCGCCGCCGCCCTGGCAATCCTCGCTCCGCTCCGGCTCATTGAATCGGCCTGCGGGCAAACCCGGCGGGTGACCATGGATGATCTCGCTACCATCATCTTCAGTAGCGGCAGCACAGGCGAACCCAAAGGTGTGATGCTCACGCACTTCAGCATCGATGCCAATGTGCAGGCTGTCTCCCAGGTGCTTCCGCTGGACCCGGAAGATCGCATCCTCGGCATTCTCCCGCTATTCCATTCGTTCGGCTACCTCGTGTTCTGGTATGTCACGCTCAACGGCGCGGCCAGCGTGTTCCATCCTTCTCCCCTCGATGTCGCGGCCGTTGGAGAACTGTGCGCCAAATATCGCCTCACATTTCTCGTCTGCACGCCCACGTTTTTACAGCTCTACCAGCGCCGCTGTACGCCCGAACAATTCAGCACGCTTCGAGTAGTGCTGACCGGCGCGGAAAAATTGCCGCTGCGTCTCTGCCAGTCGTTCCAGGACCGGTTCGGTATCGGCCCGATCGAGGGGTACGGCGTGACGGAGTGCGCGCCCGTGATTGCCGTGAACTGTCCGGATTTCAGAGCGGCAGGATTTTTCCAACCGGCCTCGCGGCGCGGGACCGTCGGCCAGCCGCTTCCCGGCGTGTCCGTTCGTATCGTCGATCCCGAGACTGACGCCATCCTTCCGCCCGGCATGCCCGGTATGTTGCTGGTCAAAGGCCCGAACGTCATGAACGGCTACTTAGGACGCGAGGACCTGACAGCTCAGGCCATGCGCGACGGATGGTATATTACAGGCGACATCGCGACGCTGGACGATGACGGCTTCTTGACGATCACCGACCGGCTGTCACGTTTTTCCAAGATCGGCGGAGAAATGGTGCCGCATCGGCTGGTTGAAGACGCGTTGCAACAAGCCTCAGGGGAAGAACTACAAGTCTGCGCGGTCACCGGTGTGCCCGACGAGCGAAAAGGCGAACAGCTGGCTGTCCTCCATACGCTCGCCGAAGAACGGATTCCGCACATCTTGGCGAAGGCGCAAGCCGCCGGCCTTCCGAATTTGTTTCTGCCGTCCCATAGCCGTTGCTTCAAGGTCGAAGCGCTTCCGATTCTTGGAACGGGCAAATTGGATCTCCGCGCCCTCAAGCGGATGGCAATGGAACGACTCAACATATCGGGAACGTGAACCATCCTCACGGAGGTTCCGGCCAGGTGACGGCCGAGGAACCACCAGTTTTTGATGAACCCATGACAAGACCGGTCACAAAAACGCTGATCGATTGCCACGTTCATCTCGCGGCGCTGCCGGACGGCGACAACGGATGCTACATTTCTCCCAAAACGCTACGCAGCCCGCTGTTTCGCTTCCTGCTCTGGAAACATGGCCTCTCGCCGAAGCATCCGCGTGAAGCGAACCAGAAATATCTCGCGGACCTCCTGGCCGAATTGCGAGCCTCACGCCACGTGCACAAGGCCGTGCTCCTCGGCATGGACGGTGCGTATGATCAGAACGGCCGGCTCAACCAGGCGAACACCGATTTTCTCATCGGGAACGATTATGTCCTGAAAACAGCGCAGGCGCATCCCGATGAATTGCTGGCCGGCGTGTCCATCAACCCCCAACGGCGCGATGCCATCGATGAAGTGCATCGCTGCGCGGATGCCGGTGCCGTGCTGGTGAAAGTGCTGGCGAATGCGCAGCAGTTCGATCCGGCGAACAAGACATACACCCCTTTTTATCGAGCGCTGGCGGAACGGAAGCTGCCGTTTCTCAGTCATGTCGGTTATGAATTCAGCTTGATCGGCAAGGACCAGTCAGTGGGGGAGCCCGATCGGCTTCGCCTGGCATTGGATGAGGGCGTGACGGTCAT
>CAADGJ010000307.1 GCA_900696505.1 uncultured Nitrosospira sp. | reverse complement strand
TCGTGGAAGAAAAGCCGGCCCATAGCCCTGGAACTCAGGCGTATCTGGATCGCATGAGCCAGAATTACTTTGTCTGTGACGGCTGCGGATATATCGGCAAAGGCGATACCCCCGTGAAATGCCCCGTATGCAGCGCCGAAGGGGATCGATTCAAGCAGGTCGACAAGTCGATCTTTGAAGCGGCGGCTAAAGCGGAGGGCGGCCTTGAGACCGACGTCGCCTATGACGACATTCCGATGCAGTGGACCAAAGACGCGAAGGAAGCGATCCGCGCGGTACCGGCGGGATTCCAACGCCGCCGGGCTAAAGCCAAGATCGAAAAAAGCGCCCGCAAGCTCGGCATGACGACGATCACCCTCGAATATGCTAATCCCATGATTCAAGAAGCGGCGTCCGAGGACTACACCCCGATCTTTGCGAACAAGGGCACCGGAACCGCAGGCCAACCTTCGTCGGAAGTACCGACCGCCAATGGCACTGAATCCGCTACGGCGAACGGCAATGGAACTGAGCAACCTCAGGCTTCTCAAGCACCATCTTCGCCTTACACCTGGACCCCGGATGCGCAAGGCCGTTTAGATCGGGCCCCTGAAGGATTCATGCGGGAATGCACCAAGGCGTTGATCGAGAAACATGCCGACAAGATCGGCACGACGGTCATCACCCTGGAAGTGGCAACCGAGGGAATTGAGCAAGCCAAGGGCTACATGGCCGATGCCATGAAAACCGGCAATCTGAAGGACATGATTGCCAACCTGACGGGCTCGTCCAAGACCGGGGCGAACCGGTGATGGGAAAGTCGTTGCCGGTTCTCAATATTCCCTTTCTCGGAGACAAGCTGGAGTCACTTCAGCAACAGATCTCGAAGTTCATCTCTCCGACTTCACCGGGCACAGCGCCGAATGATGGCCGGACGGTCGATGACTTCAAGCCCTATCTCGTCGCCCTGAACCTCACCAAGCGATGCAATCTCAAGTGCGACCATTGCTATCTGGACGCCACGACGAAAGCCGGCGGCGGATCGGATGAACTCAGCACGGAAGAATGCTTCCGCCTCATCGATCAGATTGCCGAAGTAAATAAGGGATGCCTGCTGGTCATCACCGGCGGTGAACCGCTTGTCCGTCCGGATATTCTCGACATTGCCCGCCACGCAGTAGGACTGGGCTTTATCGTTGTGTTCGGGACCAACGGGATGCTGATCAATGATCGCATGGCCAAGACGCTGGTTGAAATCGGCGTGATGGGCGTGGGCATCAGCATTGATTCGCTCAATCCTGAGAAACACGACCACTTTCGCGGAGTGCCCGGCGCCTTTGCCAGTGCATTGGCCGGCATTGAAGCCTGCAAGCGTAATGGCCTTCAGTTCCAGGTGCATTTCAGTGCCCAGCCCATGAATTATCAGGAGCTGCCCGCGGTAGTCGAATGGGCCCATACCCTGGGCGCACGAGTCCTGAACGTCTTTTTCATGGTCTGCACCGGACGCGGCGAAGAGCTGACCGATATCACGCCACAGCAGTATGAAGAAGTGCTGGGATATCTGGTGGACTGCCAGGACCAATATAAAGACATGCTGGTTCGGGCACGTTGCGCTCCGCATTTCAAGCGCCTGGCTTACGAGAAAGATCCCAATTCCCCGCTAACCAAGGCCACCGGGTACATGGGCGGAGGTTGCCTTGCCGGTACCAACTATGCCCGTGTCACGCCAAACGGAGAACTGACCCCCTGTCCTTATATGCCGCTGTCGGCCGGCAATGTTCGGGAGACGAGTTTTGCCGATTTGTGGGAACGGTCGGATGTGTTTAACTCCTTCCGCTACCCTCAACTCAAAGGCAAATGCGGTGACTGCGAATACACCGACATCTGTGGTGGTTGTCGGGCTCGTCCTTACGTGGATCATGGCGACTGGCTGGATGAGGATCAGTGGTGCCTCTATACACCGAAAGGCGGCGACAAGATCAAAGTCGCCTTCAACACACCTGAAGAAAGCGAAGTTGCATGGGACGAAGCCTCTGAGCTTCGGCTCAGCCGGATTCCCTATTTTCTCCGCGCGATGGTGAAAAAGGGCGTCGAACGTCATGCTCGTGAAAACGGCATCGCCCTCGTGACCATCGAATTGATGGAAGAGCTGCGGAAGAAGCGTTTCGGCAACGATGCGCCTGTCTTCAATTTCGATATGAGAGGGAAGGACTAGGAGCCGGCGCGAGACAGGCCTTCGGTAGACTCCCCTACCTTTGCTATCCGCCCTAGCCCATCTATCATGGATTCCGTACAAAGCATCTTCCTTGACCTGAACCAGCTCATCCCCATCGTGAATCACTGGTTCCATCTCCTCTCGGCGGTGATCTGGATCGGTGGACTCGCCTTCATTGTGATGGCCGTCAAGCCGGGCCTCGCTGAAGCCGCCCTACCCAAGGAATATGTCCGCCCCATCACCGATGCCTTTTACAAGCATTACAAGCGGGTGGCCGGAGTCCTGTTGGTGGTCCTCCTGTTTACCGGCGGCATCAACCTCCACTACGTCAACCAGATCTTTGTGTCTCAGACTGGTCAGGGCATGCAGCACCATCCCAAGTATCTCTGGATTTTCTGCATTAAGCTGATTCTGGTCCTTTGCCTCCTCACGCTGTTCCTCTATACCGTGATCTTCAAAACGGATCAGGACGAAGAAGAGGAAGGCGAAAACTACGAGTCGATTCCCTTTCAACGCGCCGCCCTCTGGATGGGCTTCTTCATCATCCTCTGCGCCGCCGCCATGAAGCACCTGCACCAATAGTCCTTTCCTCGACCCTCCGGACAACGAATCTCGACCGTCGGCATGCTGCCCGGCCGCCGGGCCGGAATAGTCTCAAAGGTTCATACCTCATAACTCGACTTTCAAAATCTATTGGCAATCAGAGGGCGATCCAGGTACCCTTCGTCCGCGCCTATGGCATGTGAGTTGCTTTCTGCTACGGAGAGGGCCGCGAGTTTCATCGCTCCACCATTGCCGCCCTCGCTCCTACAAGGAACATACGGTCGTCTCGGTTACTTGAGCATCGGAGTGACTATGCCTATCCCGACTCATTGCTCTCGTCCTTCATGAGGAGATGAATCATGCGCACCCGCCTGTACCGCTCCTTGGCTCTAACCGCACTTCTACTGACATTGTCTCCACTGCACTGCCGGGCGATCGACCCATCTCCCAATCAGATCCCTGCCGAGTCGTTAAATCAGAGCTTATCTGATCAGGACCTGCAGCAGTGGTACCATCTGTCGGCCGGGACCCAGCTCATTCCTTACGATTGGCTGGTAGCACTACTTGACGAGTCGCTGGCAAAAACTTTCGCGGTGACAGGGCTCGTCGAAGATCCTCGGCACCCCGACAAACTTCCGGTCGGCTTTGCCAAAACGGAGGGGTCGAACGTCCCAGTGCCTCTGGTCGGCTTCACCTGTTCTTTTTGTCACACGACTCAATTTCGCTACAAGGGGCACTCCCTCAGGATCGAGGGTGGCCCCTCGCTCCAAAATAATGCGGCCTTGGTGAACGCCTTGATCCAACGGCTCGGAGCCCTGACGCCTCCCGATGTGTCCGCATTTCTCAACAGCCTGAAAGAAGAGGCTCCTCCTGAGCCCTTTAAGACCTTTGCCAATCGCGTGCTTGCCAGCCGCGGAGAAGCCGTGACGGCTTATACGCTAACGAAGCTCGCCCAGGATGTGCGGGTCCTTACCCAGGCGCTCGTGTCCCGCAGTGGGAAAGACATCTCGCCCCAGCAATGGGGGCCAGGTCGATTCGATGCGCTGGGGCGCGGTGGGAATACCGTCTTTGCACCGCTCAATCCCGATAATCTCAGACCTGCCAATGCCCCCGTAAGTATTCCGGCATTGTGGGGAGTGTGGGAGTTTGACTGGGTGCAGTGGGCCGGTTCGATTCAGCATCCGTTGGCAAGAAATATCGGACAGGTGATCGGCGTCAATGCCGGGCTTTTTAGTTGGGCACGTCCCGGCGTTCCCACTCCCTCAGACAAGAACAAGGTGTTCCACTCATCTATCGATGTGACTTCGCTCACCACCCTAGAAAATCTCGCACGCCGCCTGCCTCCGCCGCAGTGGCCGTCTGTTTTCCCTCCCATCAATCGCGAATTAGCAGCCCGCGGCAAAGACCTGTACCACGGCAACAAGGCTAAGGGAATTCCGAACCTGTGTGCCCATTGCCACGTCCCTTCAAACGTGTCTCACTCCTCGGCCAATAGCCCAAGTCTGCAGATCACAATGGTTCCCCTACAGGAAATCGGCACCGACTCCCTCTATCTGGAGAATTTTTCTCAGCGAACCGTGGACACGAGCTTCTTAGGGCGCGGACGCATTTCCGCGCGGGAAGCCTCGGAATACGTCACAACCGAATTGATGACCTTGGACAAGACCGGCGACCTGACCAGCTATCGCGACCGGCCGAACATCTGGCGGGATAAGGCCCAATACATCGCTCGTCCCCACTTTGGCATCTGGGCCACCGCCCCCTACCTTCATAATGGCTCTATCCCGACTCTCTATGAACTATTATCCCCAGCACGGGAGCGTCGCGCTTGCTTCGTGCTCGATCCGAACATGGAATTTGATCCTGAAAAGGTGGGCTTTGTCACAGGAGACTGTGCCGGTCCCTCTCAATCACCAACCTTGCCCCCACGTCTCGAATTCCGGACAGCGTTACCGGGGAACAGCAACCGGGGGCACGAGTTTGCAAACACGCCGGATTGCGACAGCGCAAAGAGCAATGGAGTTTTGGGATGTGAGTTGCCGGTGAATGATCGCCTGGCCGTCATCGAATACCTCAAGACCTGTGATCTCGACCGCTTGATTTTACCGAACGCGCCGGCCTGTCCGAATTTCGACTAGCAGAGGACGTGAAACCATCCGGTGCCGCTCGTACATGACGGAGATGCATCGAAGGAGGCCACCGACGCATGACCGACCTTCTCTCCAGTGACCACTCGATTCTCGAGCGTCCGTTCATGGAGTTTCGTCCTTTCGGCTTGAACGACAAGGGCGAGAAGATCTCTGATATCAGCGGCGTCGTCGTCCAATCGAACGTGGATTACATGTGCGACTATTTAAGTCGCACCGCCGGTTCCCAAGCAGCGGCAGCAGCGGTGGATGAACTCTGTCGCCTCCTGAACGCACGGCTTCCCGACCGCACGTACCACGTCACACCCGATTTCCTTCGGAACATCTGGAATAGTTACTCGTATGAATTCGTCTGTTATTTGAGGGAATTCTGCGAACAGCTATCCGGAGACCCTCAGTTCCACATCAATGTCGGAACGGACCGCAAGGTTCCACCTTTGATTCAGATCCTCTGCCGCCCGTTTTCGACCCAACAGCTCTATAAAATGTGGCCCTACTTCGGCCGGAAATATGTCCGCGATGTGTTGGAATTCGAGGTGGGCCGGGTGACGAGACGCTCGGCGGTTCTCCGCATGACGTTTACAGAACGGGCGTTGGTCCAATTTGGGCCCTATCGAAAACGCTGTGTCGACGTCATTTGTCTCTCCTGCAAGAGCAGTATCGCCCGCGTACAAACCCAGTTGCACGGCACCCCGGCCGCTACGGTCAAAGATCTTTCGTGCACGGCCCACGGCGATGCGTACTGTGAATGGGAGTTTACCTGGACACCGCAAGTCCGGAGTTCCATCCCGGTGGCCATGTGGACGCTGGTTGCCGGCGGCACGTTTACCTATCTCCATGTGCGCTGGCCCGATGTTCCCACATTCGAAGCGCTGGGCCTTGCCGCCGTTCCCGCCTCGCTCCTGTGGTGGATGATTACCAGCCACATGCGGCAGGCCACCAAGCCGCTTCAACGCCTGATTAAGGACCAAGAACAGGTCGTTGATGCGAGACACGAGGAGCTGCGCGAGGCCTACCTCGAGCAGCAAAGTACGGCCGTGATGTTACGTCGAAAAGTGAACGACCTCACGACGCTTCACCGCGCGGGATTATTGTTCAGCTCGACATTCGATCGGGAAGAACTTCTGACCAATGTCCTGGATACGATCGTCCGCGATTTGCACTACGATCGCGCCATGATTACGCAATTCGATCGAACGCGTCAGGTCTCACACGACTTTCGAGTGCGAGGCATGCCTCAGGAAGTGGCAGATTTTTTACGCACGCAAGAAGTGTCGGTCACCGACCCCGAGACGGTGGAGGGCGCCGTGTTTTTGCGTGGCGAACCGGTGCTGACGAATAACGTGCATGAGATCTGGGATCGGTTACACCCGTTCGATCAGAAATTGATCGCCATGGTCAATGTAAAATCCTTCATTACCGTCCCGCTCAAAACCCACGACGCCGTGATCGGTTCACTCTCCGTCGATCGCACGCACAACCAAGCGCTGACTCAGGACGATCTTGATATGTTGGTCACCCTGGCCAGCCAGGTCGCCATTGCCCTCGATAATGCCCAAGCCTATCGAGAGATCGAAGCCCTCAACGCCGGCCTGGAAGTCCGGGTTCGTGAACGGACCGCCGAATTGGAAGCCGCCAACACCCAGCTGAAGCAAATGGATCGGCTCAAATCCAAATTCCTCGCCCACGTCTCGCACGAATTGCGGACCCCGCTCACGAGCATCGTCGGCTTTGCGGATAATATGCTCGAGGGACTGGTCGGTTCGCTCAACATGAAGCAGGAGCAATACCTGACCCGGATCAGAGCCAATGGAACCAGGCTCGCACGAATGATCACGGATTTACTCGATCTTTCCCGCGTGGAGGCCGGCAAACTGGTGCTGTCCTTCGACCACGTGGCACTGCAAACCGTGGTCAGTGACGTCATCGAGCAACTTCTCCCGTTGGCCATCGCCAAACACTTGCAGATCGAACTCCGGAGTCCTGACCCGGCCCTGCTCGTCTGGGCGGATCCGGATCGCGTCAGCCAGATTTTGACGAATCTCCTGGATAATGCTATCAAGTACACCCCGGACGGGGGACACATTACCGTAGACCTCTCAGTCGGTGATCATGAGATGGCCCGTGTCGTGGTCCGTGACACCGGTCAAGGCATCCCCGCCGACGCCCTGCCTAAACTCTTCGATCCGTTTTTCCGCGTGCACCATCAAGAGCGGAGCCAGACGAAGGGGCTGGGCCTCGGTTTGGCGATTGTGAAAGATTTGGTGGATCTGCATGGCGGCAGCATCATGGTGCACAGTACGGTGGACGAAGGCACTGAATTTACATTCACTCTGCCTCTCGACTCACGGGCACCGGAGCCCGCTGCGCAAGTACCCGCCGCTCGCCGCAGACTGCTGGTGGTGGATGATGATGCGGACATTTGCGACCTTTTGCGAGACCGCCTGGAATCAGAAGGATTTCACGTCGACACGGCAGCCGACGGCCGGACGGCCCTCCGCATCCTGGCGGAGACGCCGGTCGACGGCGTCTTGCTGGACATTGCCTTACCCGAAGTGGATGGATTTGAGGTGTTGCGGCAACTACGGCCCCAGCAACCTGCGTTACCGGTGGTGATGATGACCGCCGTGGAGGCATTGGACCGCGCCATGGCCGCGGTAGAAGCCGGCGCACAAGGATATCTCCTGAAACCATTCGACGCGGCCCGCTTGCGACAAATCGTCGATCACTGGTTCCTCGCCGGCGCAAGCAAGACCGACCCCACAATTGGACGATAACCCTATGCTCTTCTCTCGCAGATTTCGCATCGCCCTGGTACTGTCCCTCGTTCTGCTTCCCGTGAGTCTTTCCCTCAGTGTGACACCTGTTCAGGCGCAGACTCCCCGCCTTCAAGGGCAATCGGCATCCGCCGCTGCTATGGGAAATGCATTTGTGGCGCAAGCAGATGATCCCTCTGCACTGCACTACAATCCGGCCGGTATGACTCAGCTGCATGGATTCCAAACCCTCTTTGGGACCTCGCTGATCGGCGGGACCACTCAATTCACCAGTCCAAGCGGCGCCCAGGCGACGGGAGATCGCAACGGAAGCCTGGCCTACCCGCCACCAGGGCACGTGTATCTGGTTGCCAATCTGAAAGACCTCGGCTTCGCCGCTTTAGGAGATTTCAGCGCCGGTATCGGGTTAAATAATCCCTTCGGCTCGTTGACCCGATATCCCAACGATGGACCGTTTCGCAGCGCCCTGACCTTCACGACGCTGCCGCTACTCGATATCAAACCCACAATTGCCTACAAGCTCAACGACCAACTATCGTTCGGCTTAGGTGCAGACATTTACACCTTCTCAGGCCTGTTCGGTGAAGGGCATCTCGAGCAAAAATCGGTCTGGCCCGGAGGATTAGGCATTCCCGCCGGCTCACTCGTTGAAATCAACGGGAGTGATACCACCGCGGGCTTCAACGTCAGCCTCCTCTACACACCCTATCGCAACAGCGAGGGCAAACCCCTCGTCAACATCGGGATGGTCTATCGCAGTCAGGCCACCTTCCATCTTACCGGCAACTTCTTGGCGAATGGCAATTCGATCGCCGGTACGGCAGCGACCTTTGTCCTGCCGCAAGTCTTTTCCGGTGGCATCGCCGTCTGGCCGGTACGTACCCCTGATCGTGAATGGAAATTGGAATTCGATGTGGACTATGTCGGATGGAAATCGAACCGAACGCTCGATATTCATTTGACGAACGGCACCGTGTTGCCCTTCCCGCAAAACTGGCAGAGCGGTTACACAGCAATGGTCGGAACCGAATATCGATGGCTGCGGCCGGCTTCACTGCCGGATTGGGATGTTGCCCTGCGGGCCGGCTACATGAATCAGCAAACGCAAGTTCCCGATCGAACCTTCAATCCCGGGGTTCCATCAGCCAATACCCACATTCCCTCCGTCGGCATTGGGTTTGCCTGTCATGAGCACGGGTATTTCCTGGGCTTGATCCGCTGCGGTGAGCTGGGCATCGGTCCACTCAAGCCAAAACTGTTCGCCATTGACCTGTCATACCAGGCCGCGTTCTATGAAGTACGTACCGTCACGGGCAATCAGAATCCGACCGTCAACGGTCGCTACGACACATTGATTCACGCCGGCTCGCTCTCCTTGCGATTCAACTACTGAACCAATCAGCCATTTCTCAGCTCGACACGCCAATCATCGCCCCGACGTTCAAGCACGCAAGGGCACAGTGATTGCTTCACTCACATCTCGATAGCAACACGAGCGAAGCAACGTGCCCAGTTCCATACGACCAAAGCGGCGTGGCGCGGAGCCGGTCTCCGATCGTCGGTTGCGTTAACCGACCGGATTTCTCGCCTCCTGGATTGTGCCCATCCAGCGCTGAGTAGACCGCCTTCATCTCCACGCCAACTGCCGCGTCTTCGTTCTCAACGGAGACGCGGCTCTTTTCCCCGCACTCCCGAGCGGGGGCTCTCATCGATCTGAACGTGTCAGAATTTCCTGAGTCGGCCACATCACGCTATGCGCGGCCTTCGCATAAACGCTTGGCGGGCGGATTCGTATCGGATCCGATACGCCACGAATCCAATCCGATACACCTTTCAACTCGACGCAGGCTCGCATAGCGGATCGGCACGCTATCCTTGATGCGAGATGTCGTGAGAATGTCTACAGATCTTCCCGCCTGCACATCCGTGCTCAAACAACCGCCATCCATGGCACAGGCCTTGCGCGTCACGTAGCCAATTACCAACTTCTCTTCGACTGACACTGATGAGCCAACCTCACCTTCAGGAGGGATCATCATGGTCGCGCTCTTTTTTCTCCTACTCGGTGGCCTCGTCCTTCTAGTCGCAGCCTGTCGTATCTGGATGACCGCACCCACTGGAACGTTCAAGGAGACCAATGCACCGGTAGCCAACAACTCAGGCATGGCCGAAACACAGCACAGGGTCTGACAGAGGGCTGACTCAACGGAGTCTGGGGCTCAACCAACTGCAACCACCCAGTAATCTGTTGGAGATTCCGGCCGCGCCCCATGTCGGTGTGGGGAGACAAGGGCTTCTATGGTGACGAGAGGATCACGCGCCAGGCCTGTAGCTCTCCCACACCTCGCTGTCTTGCTTGCCTGTGTGCTGGCACAAGCGTTCATGCCGGGGTTGTGCCAGGCTCAAGCCTCCTCACCGATCACATCCTCAGGCCTGAATACCACCGTCACCAAAAGTGGACATACTTTTGATATCACGGGCGGCACTCGTCCCGGTGGTGGCCCGAACCTTTTTCATAGCTTCGGCGAATTCGGCGTGCCGACCAATCACGTCGCGAATTTCCTGAACGACTCCGGGCTCGCAACCTCAAATATTCTCAGTCGCGTGACGGGCGGGAACCCCTCCAACATCTTCGGCACCATTCAAACCACCGGCTTCGGCGGCGCCAATCTCTTTGTGATGAATCCCGCTGGAATTGTCTTTGGACCAAATGCTTCCCTCAATGTCGGAGGCTCGGTGAATTTCACCACGGCCGACTACCTCCGGCTGGCCGACGGCGCGCGATTCACAGCTATTCCAGGGGCCCAGGATGCGGCGATTTCGAGCGCACCGGTCGCGGCATTCGGCTTTCTGGGAACGAACCCGGCAGCTATTACGGTGGAGGGCAGTCACCTCACGGTGGCAGAAGGTCAAAGCCTTTCGTTGGTCGGCGGGAACATCGATATTCACACTGGCTCGCTGGAGAATGGGTCATCTCAATCCGCTCATCTCTCCGCGCCCCGAGGGCAGATCAATCTGGCAAGTGTCGCATCATCAGGGGAAATCCTGGTCGGATCACTGGACCAAGCCCCCAACATTCATAATCAATCCTTTAGCACGCTTGGAGCGATCCAAATCCTGCAACAGTCCATTGTCGAAGTCAGTGGTAATGCAGGCGGGAGCGTGGCCATTCGCGGTGGTCAGTTTGTATTGAACGATTCGACCATCGCAGCAACGACGACCGGCCCCGGCATGGGGCAACCGCCCGCCGAGAGTCGAGGGTCCATCACCGTCTCCGCGTCAAACGTTCGGCTGGAGAATGGCGCGACGATGCGGGCGAATGCAGACAATGGTGGAAATGCGGGGGCACTCACGATTCAAGGAATCGCAGGAACACGGAGCGCAGCCGAAAGCGTGACCGTGGATAATGCCGCCCTCAGTACAATGCACACAGGGAGTCATCCAGCGAATACCGCTACACGAGGCGCCATCACCATCACGGCTGATCGAGTGACCTTGAACAATAGCACCTATATCACGGCGGATACACTTGGATCTGCCCCCGCAGGCGATATTACATTCAATGTGGGAACTCTGACCACAACAGGAGGCCCGATTCGCCTGCATGTTTCTCCGGAGAGCCTGATCACCAACCCGACCATTTCTGAAACAGGCGTCCTGATCGAAAGCACCAGCAGAAGTACGGATAGCCAGGCAGGCGCCGCCGGCCATATCACGATCCAAGGCATCGAGGGTCCCGGAAGTATATCGAGGACCGTCAGTCTCACCGATACGATTCTGCACACGCGATCTTTTGGTGGGACTGGGACTTCGTTACCTGGAGGAATCACCGTGGCCGCCGACCTCCTGAAGCTTAGCGATCAAGTGGAACTGTATACCACGACCAACGGGGCAGCACCGGCTGGGCCTGTGTCACTGCATGTCAACCAGTTGTGGTCCAATTGGAATACCGATGGATCGTTCATCGAGGGACGGCCGGTGCTTATCGGGAGTCCTACCGAATATCCTGACCGAACGGCCGGACCGCCGGGAACCATCACGATCTCGGGGCCTGGTAGCGCCTCCACAGACCTTGCCAAGCTGGTCATGCTCAGCAATACCGAGGTCGACACCTTTGCGGTGGGAGGGTCTTCACCAATACCGGCTCCAATAATTATGACAGCGGACACTGTGGCGCTCAGCAATCTGACCATCCTTGTGACGACCTCGGGTGCCGCAGCCCCGGCACCGGCGGGCGACATTGTCCTGAACGTCAACACCTTGCGGGTGAACGTGAACCCGGACGGCACGCCAATCACGAGCGCCAATCGAGTTTTTCTCAACAGCCCCAGCGGGCGGTTGGACAGCACGGCAGGACCGCCGGGGACCGTCACCATTTCAGGCCCTGGCCCTGAGCTCACGGACGCGGCACGCGTCGTTGCCCTGTACAATGCGCAGATGAGCACGGCAGTGGAGGGTGGAACAGAGGCACTGCCACCGGGAACCATTACGATCACAGCAGAAACCATGACGATGAGCGGGAGAACCCAGATTTTTGCCTTTACCACCAGCCCCGCACCGGCAGGGAACATCGCTCTCAATGTCAACACATTGCGGTCGAATGTAAACCCGGACGGCACCCTCATCAACGACGGTCAGCCACGATCACTCCTTGCCAGTGTCGGCGTGGGAGAAGACAGTGTCTCCGGACGGGGAGGAACCGTGACCATTTCCGGACTTGCCCCGGGCAACACGGACCCGGCGAAACTCATTGCACTCCACAATACCGAAGTAAGCACCGCCGTGAATGGCGGGACATCGGCAACGATCCCGGCATCCATTACCATGACGGCAGACACGATCAGGCTAACCAAGAGCCCCAACATTCATACCGATTCTGCTGGCGCAGCACCTGCCGGGAATGCTGTATTCAATGCGAAGAATCTCACCATCGACCAAGGCACAACGATTAGCACCAATAGTTCCGGTCCAGGATTGGGAGGAACGGTCGCGATTGCCGCCACAGAATCCGTGACTCTGCACGGCGGATCATCGATCACGGCGAGCAGTACTGGATCGGGCAACGCCGGAAACATTACGATCAGCGCCGGCTCCCAATTCCTGAGCCAAAATGGCATGTTGTCCACGGAGGCCAGACAAGCCAGCGGCGGCAATATTACGATTCAGGCGACGGATTCCATCAGGCTCGTCAACAGCCAGTTGACCACATCAGTCCAAGGCGGCCCTCACACGGCAGGGGGAAATATTCTGCTCGATCCTGCGGTCGTCACGCTTCAGAACAGTCAGGTACGTGCGGAAGCCGTGCAAGGGGCCGGGGGGAATATCAACATCATCGCAGGAACATTCCTCGCAGACCAGACCAGTGTCGTCAGTGCCTCCTCGCAATTCGGATTGAGCGGTTCGGTAAATATTCAATCTCCCCTCTCCAACCTCAGCAACACCTTGGCCACGTTGCCCCAACGTCCGCTGCAGGCTCAACATCTCTTGCGACAGCGTTGTGCCGCACAAGCTTCCGGTCAGTTGAGTAGCCTCGTTATCGCGGAGCGTGATACCCTGCCGGCGGAACCGGGTGGGTGGCTGATGAGTCCTATGACATTGACGGATACCGAAGGTACTGCCAACGGCGCTTCACGGAGTATTCACGCTTCAGCTCCACAAGATCCGCATCAGAGGTTGGCAGAAGAGAGGCCTGAGCGAGGAGTGTATGACAGGGGCACCGGCTGCGGTTCCTAACCGTCGAACCCAGGACGTGCTGAAGAACGGAGCCTTGATCCTCCTCAGGCTTCCGCGCCGCTCCATGCTCACGGTCGCAGTGGTGATGTGTGGGCTGCTCCTCACCTGCCAGCCTGATATCGGCTATCCGCAAGCACCATCACCGATCACCTCCTCCGGCTTAAATACGAGCGTCACCAAGCACGGCGCCACGTTCGATATCACGGGCGGCACTCGTCCCGGTGGTGGCCCCAATTTATTTCACAGCTTCGGTGAATTCGGCGTGCCCGCGAATCAGGTGGCCAATTTTCTCAACGATTCAGGACTGGCCACCACGAACATTCTGAGCCGCGTCACCGGCGGGACCCCTTCCAACATCTTCGGCACCATCCAGACGACCGGCTTCGGCAACGCCAATCTGTTTATGATGAATCCCGCGGGGATGGTCTTCGGACCCAATGCCTCCTTGAATGTCGGGGGCTCGGTGCATTTTACGACAGCGGATTATCTCCGCTTGGGGGACGGGGCCCGCTTCAACGCCATGCCGGGAGCGCAGGATGCAGCCGTCTCCAGCGCACCGGTCGCGGCATTCGGCTTTTTAGGATCAAACCCCTCCGCCATTGTCGTTCAGGGGAGTCAACTCACTCTCGCCGAAGGCAACACCCTCTCGCTGGTAGGAGGAAATGTCCAAATTACCAATGGGACATTATCAAATGGCGCGATCCAGCCCGCGCGCCTCTCGGCACCGGGTGGGCAAATCAACCTGGTCGCGGTCGGATCCCCTGGGGAAGCGTTGATTAGCAATGGAGCTGGGACGCTCGCCGAGCCGATGTTGACCGGCTTCACCGGACTCGGAACGATTTCGCTTTCGCACGGCACGACAATAGGCACAAGCGGCGATGCTGCAGGGCGCATCGTCATTCGTGGCGGACACTTCAGCATGGAGGATGCAGGCCTTGAGGCCATCTCGACATCCGTCTCTCCAAACTCGCTCCCCTCTTCCTCCCCGAGAGGGGATATCTCGATTCAGGCGGAAGAGGTTTCGTTGTCGAACGGCGCTCACCTACTTACGTCCACGATCAATGGCACGGCCGGTAATATCGCGCTGGAGGTGGGTACTCTGCGAAGCAATGTCGGACCGGGCGGCCTCCCGCTCTCGGGTGCCGCGCCAGTCACTATTACCAGCAGCAGTACAGGGCTAGGCGGACCCGGAAGCATTTCGGTCACGGGCAACGGACGGGCGGCTTCGGATGTTGTAGTCCTCAGTAACACACAGGTCGTGACGACTGTGCCTCACTCCGCTCAACCGACGATTGTACCAGCACACATTGATATGACGGCAGAGCATCTCGAACTCAGGAACGGGACGGTCCTCAAAACGGATACCACGGGCGGAGCTGATGCCGGATCGATCACATTGAAAGTTGGAACGCTTGCTACGGAAGCCGGTCCTGACGGAAGAGTGCTTCTCTCAAGCAGCAGTAACTGCGGGACCGGATGTGTGGGAGGACAGGCCGGTGACATTACCATCCAGGGCATTCCAGGAATCACCCCGGCGGAAACCCACTTGTATGTCCCCATCGTCAGACCTGACTCCCCTCCCACCGTGGCCATTACCTATCAGTTGGCGAGAAATATGGACCTTCGAGGCACCGACATTCGCTCCGAAGCGATCGGTAATGCGCCGGGCGGACAAGTCATCATGAGGACGCAGGGATCCATCTCGCTCGCCGATACCACCATCTCGGTCGCGACACAGGACTTTCAAATCGATGGACCTAAGCCAAGCGGCGAACTTGTCCGCAACCAAGGGTTCAGCCGGATTGATATCCTCGCGCATGATGTCACGTTAAAAGACAGCACCGTTCGGGCAGACGCAAATGTCTCGGATATCGGCTCCTGCCCGCTCTGTCTCGGGGGGCCCAGCGCAGGAGAGATTTGGTTTCGAGTCGGCAATTCATTCACTGCCGATAATTCCGCCATTATTAATAGTGGCAAAGGCAGAGCCCAGGCCGGGCTCACGAAAATCATCAGAGACCACTTCTTTTCATTTGGCGCCATTTGGGAGCCGGATTACCCCGATTATCCTACGAACTCGATTACCCTCAATCATTCCCAAATCACCGTCGAATCTCCGCATTCAGGGATTCCCGGATATCTACGACTCCGCGCCGACAACGTGACGTTGAACCATTCCATCCTCAACTCTCAAGTCAACGACGTGTCGAACTCGCGAGGGCTGGACGGGCAATTGATCGATGTCCCCGGCGCCGGCGAACGCGGACGAGTGATTGCAGACGGCCGGGACGTACAGGGCAGCGTCTTGGTTTCGGCAAAGACGCTCGACATCACCGGCGGCGGAATTATCGCGCCAACCACGGGCAGCCGCATCGCGAGTCGCATCGAGTTGCTCGCGAACGAGTTGACGACCCACAGGGGAACTGGGCCGGGAGGAACGTTTGATGCCCCACGCATCTTAGATGCCGCCGACCCCACGCGCGTGGTTCTGTCGAGCAGCAGCACGGGAAGCGGAGGCGCAGGGAGGATCAGCATCGCAGGCGAGGGCGTGGCTATGCCCGAGGGCACCCCAGACCGGCCCGCGTCGTCCATTCATCTCGATGGCACGGCCCTCTTCACCGAAACGCACAGCGATGCCCTGGGGGGCAAAATTGAGATGATCTCGCGCGGCCCAATTGTCCTGCATGACACCACCGTCTCCGCCAATGTCACAGATGTGCGGCCGGCTTCTGCCGGCTTGCAAGAACAAGGTGGAAACATCAGTCTCTCGGCAGGGAGTCTCTTGGTACAAGGCGGCGGGCTTTCGGCACTTTCTCGCGGCACACAGACCGGCGGCAACATCGCGATCACGGTGCAAGGCCCCATCACGCTGGAATCCGGTGCGGCAATTTCGGCCAGTAACACGGGGTCGGCAAATGCCGGCAGCGTCACCATCCACGCCGGCTCAGAGCTTGTGAGCCGGGATGCTTCCGTGACGACGGAATCCATTCACGCAAGCGGTGGCAACATCTTCATTCAAGCCACTGATTCCATACGACTCGTGAATAGCCGCATCAGTACCTCTGTGCTAGGTGGTCCGAATTCATCCGGAGGCAATATCATTCTTGATCCGGCCGTGGTCACACTGCAGAACAGTCAGGTACTCGCGCAAGCGGTGCAGGGGGCAGGCGGCAATATTCGCATCATCGCAGGGACATTCCTGGCCGATCAGACCAGCGCCGTCAGTGCGTCGTCCGAATTCGGGTTGAACGGCACCGTCTCCATCCAATCGCCGGTCTCCAGTTTGAGCGGGACGCTCGCGACGCTCCCGCAAAGCACCCTGCAAACACAGCAACTTGTCACACAACGCTGTGCCGCCCAGGGAAATGGTCATCTCAGCAGTCTCGTCGTCGCGGGACGCGATATGCTGCCCGTTGAGCCAGGCGGATGGCTGATGAGCCCGTTAAGCGTCTTCGCTGTGGATGCCCATGATGACGGAGGTCGGCCTGTCGCTGAGACGATTCCTGATGCAGCCGAAGGGGGCAACACCCTGGTGGAACTGACGCAGGGACATCCGACTCCTGAGCCGCGCTCGAACTTCACTACCCCGGGAGGAGGCTGTCGCTCATAACGGGTTGAGCCGGCGCGCCGGCGGACAGGTACAACACTTGGCTTTGCGCATCGTTACGGCCCCATGTGTATGTCGCGTTGTGGTACTGAGCCTTTGCCTTATGACACTCCAAGCCCTGGCTCAAGTGGCACCTCCCCTCCCGCCGATTTTTGACCCGACGGGGAAATCGGCGAAACCGCCGGCCCTACTCAAAGAAGACTTCAATACTCCTCCCTCGGAGCCATCCAGCTCGATACTCCCCAAAGTACCGACTACGCCTCCCGCGCTGCCCGACAATAAGTTGGGGGCATTTCGAGTGTTCGTGCACGACATCCATGTGACCGGCAGCACCGTATTTTCTGAAACTGAACTTTCAGAAGTGACCGCGCCGTATCGCAATCGATACCTCACAACAGAAGATTTGGAGAAGGTGCGACTCGCCCTGACACTTTTATATGTGAACAACGGCTATCTCACATCCGGCGCAGTGGTTCCGGACCAGGACGTGACGTTCGGCACGATTGTCATTCAGATGGTCGAGGGGAAACTTTCGCACATCGACGTCGAGGGGAATGCGTGGTTTCGAAGTGCGTATCTCCGCGACCGTGTGGCGCGCGGGGTGTCGACGCCGCTCAACATCCACCCGCTTCAGGAGCGGATACAACTGCTGCAGCAAGACCCTCGCATCGAACGGATCAATGCAGAACTGAAACCTGGAGACGTTCGCGGCGAGAGCGTCTTGAACGTGCGCGTGAAAGATGCCAATCCCTTTCGGGCCTGGCTGGAGTTCAATAACTATCAAACCCCGACGGTGGGCGCCGAACGCGGTCTGGCGACCGTGGCGCATCAGAACGTGACCGGTCACGGCGACCAATTCATTTTTACCTACGGCCGCTCCCATGGCGTCAATCCCATCATCGATACGTCCTATAGCCTACCGCTCAACAGGTATGAGACGACGCTGACTGCCTACTATCGACGCAATGCCTTTCTCGTCGTCGAAAATCCTTTTCGCGCCCTGGATTTGAACGTGGACTCCCAGGTGATCGGGCTCACTCTGCGACAGCCGGTCTATCGAACCGTCACCGATGAGTTCGCGCTGACGTTGACGGGGGAGCATCTATTCTTGAAGACGACATCGGCTTTTGATGCTCCCGGCCTTCCCTCGCTGTTCATTCCCGGTTCGTCCACGACAGGAGTGGCCACCGTCAGCGCGCTGCGCTTCAGCCAGGAGTACACACATCGCTCTTCATCCTTGGTATTTGCCGCCCTATCCCGCGTCAGTGTCGGGTTGAACGTGTTGGGCGCCACGATCAATAGCGGACCTCTTCCCGATGGACAGTTCGTCTCCTGGTTGGGCCAGGCTCAGGTCGTAAAGCGACTGGATGACTGGTGGGGCGTGCAGTTGTTAGGGCGTGTGGCAGCGCAGTTGGCAAGTGACCGACTCTTCCCCCTTGAGCAAATGCCGGTCGGGGGCCGTTTCAGCGTGCGCGGATATCGCGAGAACACGCTTGTGCGGGACGATGCCGTGCTGGCTTCATTCGAGTCGCGAGTGCCGTTGCTCCGGTTCCCATCCGGAGAAGACCGGCTGCAATTCGCCCCGTTCGTCGATGTCGGCCACGCCTGGAACGCCAAAGGCCACACCCCAGATCCGCAAACGTTGGCGAGTGTCGGAGCTGGACTCCGTTGGATGATCCTCCCTCAGGAGCGGGCCCGCTTCGAGGTGTATTGGGGGCAGCAACTTAATCACGTCCGAGGCGGGGAAGGCAATTTGCAAGATCATGGCATTCATCTCCAACTTGTTGTGCAGGTGCTGTAAATGACGCTTCACCGGCTCACACTATTCCCGCCGCCCTCACATCTGCTTCGATACGGACTCAAGGGGCTCAGCCTGTGCCTGATTATCTTCTTCTGCTGTACCGTTTCTCTGGCTGCGGACAGTCAGCCTTCGGCTGGTGACTTGATGCAGCGCGGTCGAGCGGCGGCCCGAGAAGGATCCTATGAAGAAGCCCTCCTCGCATGGAAGGCAGCCGCGGAGTTGTACGATCAGGCCGGTGAAACGAAGAACCATATCCAAGCGCTGACACAGTCCGCGTTTGCCGCTCGTACCTTGGGGCATATCAACCAGGCGTTTCTCCAAGAGGAACTCGCGCTGCACCTCGCGCGCCAGCTGCGCGATTCTCAATGGCTGGTCATCACGCTCTCCGAATTAGGCAAGACGTATGTCACGAACCATCAGTATGAGGTGGCAGCGGACTATATTGGTCAAGCACTTGAAATCGCACAGGCACAGTCATTCCGGGCGCTGAGTCCCGCACTCCAGAATGATCTCGGGATCGTTCTGGCCTTGCAGGGACGCCCGGAAGAAGCCCTGGCGGCATTCCACCAATGTGCAGTGAGTGCGAAACAAGAGGGGCTCATCCCGCTCTTCATTCGTGCCCGTGTCAACGCGGCCCGGATGGCGATTCAGGTTGCGCAGTTCGATACAGCCACATCGGCCCTGGCCGAAGCTGCAGATCAACTTGCCGGCTCCGCATCCTCCTACGAAAAGGCCGAAGGACTCGTGAATCTGGCTTTGGGATATCGCGATCTGGCCTTGGCTCATTCTGGCTCTCACGCGTCCGCCCTCAAGCGATCTGCGCTCTTCTTGCAGGAAGCCGCAGGGATGACACAACACCCGGGCGACGCGCGCCTCGCATCATACGTTTACGGCCATCTCGGGCACCTCTATGAAGTTGAACGCCGGTTTGATGAAGCCCTTCAGTTGACTCGACAAGCGGTCTTCACCGCGCAGTCGGCTCGCGCACCGGAGTCGTTGTATCGGTGGCAATGGCAAAGCGGGCGGCTGCTGAATCGTCTCGGCCAACTCGACGACGCCCTGTCGGCCTATCAAGAAGCCGCCATCACTCTGCATCCCATTCGAAGCGAGGTAACATTCGCCGTCCAGACTAGCCCGGATTCGCATCAGCCATCCATCCGCGCGTTATATTTTGAGTTAGCCGACTTGCTTCTGCGGCGAGCCGCGTTGATGCATGAAAACCGAGAGGCCGAGGCGTACTTGCGTGCGGCCCGGGATGTGATTGAAGCCTTTAAGGCTGCAGAACTTCGAGACTACTTTCGAGACGACTGCGTCGATCAGATGCAGGCCCGTATCACAAAACTGGACGCGCTCTCACCTTCCACTGCCATTATTTATCCAATCGTCTTCAGCGATCGCACCGAGCTCCTCGTCAGTCTTCCTGATGGGCTGACACGTCATTCCGTTCCGGTGACGGCCGCCACCTTGACGGATGAAGTGCGTCGCTTCCGGCATACGCTCGAAAAGCGGACGACTCGTGAATACCTCCCTCACGCGCAGCAGCTGTACGATTGGCTGATCCGACCCCTTGATCCTGATCTTCGCCGGCTCAAAGTAAACACATTGGTCTTTGTCCCGGACGGATCGCTCCGCACCATTCCCATGTCGGCCCTGCATGACGGAAAGCAGTTCCTCATCGAGCACTATGCCGTGGCCATGTCCCCCGGCCTTGATTTGACGGACCCTCAACCGATTGATCGTGCCAAGGTGCATCTGTTGTCCAGCGGGCTGACCAAAGCCGTGCAGGGGTTTCCTCCATTGCCCCATGTCGCCGACGAGCTCGATTCCATTCGTGCGCTGTTTAAGGGAGAGCAGCTCATCGACCAGGAGTTTCTGACGCCCCGGTTGGAAGAGGAATTGAAGGGGGGCCGTTACAGCATCCTTCACATCGCCACCCATGGACAGTTTGCCCCGGACGTCAATCAGTCGTTCCTCCTGACCTTCGATGCCCGTCTGAGCATGACCCAGCTGGAGCGACTCGTCGGCCTGTTTCGTTTTCGACGAGAGCCGCTTGAATTGCTCACCTTGAGCGCCTGTCAGACCGGCAGTGGTGACGATCGGGCAGCGCTTGGACTGGCCGGGATCGCCGTCAAGGCAGGTGCCAGAAGTGCCCTCGCCACACTCTGGTCCATCAATGACGACGCCTCGTCCGAACTCGTCTCAGAATTTTACCGTCAACTGCATGACGCATCGGTCTCCAAGGCGCGAGCTTTGCAGCATGCGCAGTTGAAGTTGCTGTCAGATCGGGTGTATGAACATCCCGCCTATTGGGCGGCATTTTTATTATTGAACAATTGGTTGTGACGGACTCTGGAACAGGGTGATCGCTTGGCGACTTGGCTCTACCGCTCCATGGCTCGAACATTCGTAGCCACACTCCTTTTCACCGTGTCGTTGGTGAGTACCAATGCGGCCGCGCCGGAAGGTGTGCCGGACGTCCCCCAGTACAATGCGCCCCAGAAGATGACGCCCCGGGCACGTCTGGGCGGGAGCTTACGCGGCAGTGAGGGTGAAGATCCTGCCGTCGCGGCGCTTGTCCCGGACCACGTCGGCATCACCGTCAAACAGCATCCGGCATTAAACTGGTTTTTGTCCAAGCATACGTCATTGCCGATCACTTTTACCCTGATCGATGAGCGCTCCATTCATGCCTTGGTTGAACGCCCCCTCGCGCCGCCTCATCAAGCCGGTGTTCACGCCGTCAAGCTCGAAGACCTGGGGGTGACGCTTCAACCGAACATTCAGTACCGCTGGTATATATCCGTGATCAAAGATGCCGACTCGCCCTCACAGGATATCGTCACGGGTGGAATGATCGAACGCTGCGAATTCAGCGAGTGCTCGATCCTAGGCGCCATGACAACATGTACGCGCGAAGCCGTCATGACCAGCGCCGCCAAAGGATTCTGGTACGACGCGATGGGATGCCTCTGCGATCTCATTGACTCCAATCCGGCAGATACCGCGCTCCGGAAGCAGCGTGCCGCCTTGCTCAGGCAAGTGGGCCTGCATGATGTGGCGGACTGGGATCTCGCACAATCCCATGCGCGACAAGGGTGACGCATGCCATACCGGCGAGTCAGTTTCCCACTGGTCTTGATGATCGCGTGGCTGACCGGGGGGTATGCGTCGCAGTTTCCGTTCGGCGCCCCTGATAGTATCGCGGCGGATCCTCTCGTCCCTCTTGAATTGCGCCTGCCCGCATACAAACCGAAAAAGGCAGATGCCCCTCGAGCCCGCATCGGGGGACAAAGCCGTGGAACAGAAGCCGGAGCCCCTGTCCTCATTGCTCTGGTTCCGGATCACATTGCCTTTACAGTCAAGAATGATCCCACCCTCTGTTGGTACCAGTCTTTGCATACCTCTCGGCCAATGGTTCTGACGGTGGTCGATTCCCGCGGTATCCGCCCCATCCTGGAGCATTCACTGCCCACACCCGTTCGTCACGGAATACAGTGCCTGAGGCCGCGCGAGTATGGGGTCGAATTCAGAGTAGAAGAGTCGTATCGATGGTATGTGACGGTGGTGATGGACCCCAACAGACCCTCGCTCGACGTCGTCGCAGGCGGAATGATCGAACGACTCTCTCTCGATGAAGCCTGCGCTCTCGGCATGCCCTGCCCCTCCTCTTCTTGCGATACCGACGGGATTTATCGCTATGCCGAGTCAGGTCTCTGGTACGACGCCATTGCCTGCCTGGTAGAACTGCTTGAGCGGGAGCCTGACAAGGATAGGCTGCGGCTGATGCTGGACCATTTGCTGCACCAATCCGGTGTCCACCTGCCGGGAGAGTCGTCACCGTAATAACAACGTTGAGACTCGCACTCACCGGCTCTCTCCATTCTTCACTGCCACTGCTTCTAGCCGTCTACCGATCAGCGCGCCTCCCCCTAAAAACATGTAGCCGCTGATCGTTGTCCATTATTTGATTTTCTCGGTTGAAGACCACCGTGATTGGGTATCTCATCAGATACGCCTAGGATCGGATCCGATACAGTGAGACGGGCACCCGCTCAGGGATGCGGCTGTTACCTCACTCGACTTTCCAAACATTTTTTCCATTGAGCCGGAGCTGTGCGTACCGATCGTTGTGGCACGGCTGTTGCTGTACCTTTGGACATGTAGACTATTCTTTGGGCGGTTGTAGAAAGACACAGACCCCCTTCGAAATAGAAAGGAGCCTGACATGGAACTCGTCATGGGCGGTCTCCTGGTGGGCGTCAGTGGCATGTTAGCCGTCTTGATCGTTGCGGTCTGGAAAGACAGCGCCTCTCATCGTACGGGGGCGCATCCGTCACACCGGAGCGTTTAGCCGCTTGATGTTCGCTTGAACGAAGCGGCGCGGCAGAAAAACACAGCCAGAACGGATCGGGAGGCGTACACCTCCATACGCTTCTCGTGCAAAGGAGTTGCACCATGAACCGGTTCGTGTATTTGAGACCTCAAAAGCGCCAACGCATGACTGTCAGCCTCCCGGCGGATCTTTTAGAACGGATGCGCGATGCCGCGTACTGGACATCCGGGACCACCATGGCCGGCCTCATTTCGTCGGCCATTGAAGATCTGCTCCACAATCTGGAATCGCAAAATGGCCGACCGTTCTCCCCGCGCCTCCAAGATCTAAAACCAGGTCGCCCCAGGTCCAATAAACCGAATCAATCGTCTGTATCTGAAAACATACAGTCTGTATCCCGTTAGATACGCACAGGCTCGCCCCGATTCCCCGCTCCACCTTCCTTCGTGCCACGTTCATCCAAATCAATCGGATCTTTTCGGAATCTCCACCCGCCGTTTCTTTCTCTATCCGCACGAAACAAGCATGCCTTTTGCGAGAGAATTTGTTGAGTCAAAGTGGGCTCACTCCTTTTCTCCGTCAGACAACGTCCGACTCCGCCGCTAAAGGGCTCAAGGTATGCCATGCGCACTCGGACCGCACGAGCCGAAACCATCGTCCATTGTCCATTTACTGCCACGCAACCTGAGCCCGCATTGGCTGTTCAACCAATCACGCTTCGCTGGGATCACTATACGCGTGCATTGACGAGAGGTCTCATGAGCGTATGCTGGGCCTTCGCCATCGAGGCACATTCGCCGATCCCCACCTATGCTGCCCCACAAGCAGACGCCCCGGCAAACGAAGAGCTGGAACTACTCAAAGAAGAAGAAACGGTCAGCATCGCCACGCGTCACGAGCAACCGATTTCACAAGCGCCATCCAACGTATACGTCATTACAGATGAAGACATTCGGCATTCCGGCGCCACCGATATTCCCACCATTCTCCGGCGCGTGCCGGGGCTGGATGTCATGCAAGTCACCGGGGCTGACTTCAACGTCAGCGCACGAGGCGACAACCAGCTCTTCGCGAATAAGATTCTCGTCATGGTGGACGGGCGATCGATCTACATCGATGGTCAGGGGCTCGTGTTCTGGAAATCACTGCCGGTGACGCTGCCGGAGGTCAAACGCATTGAGGTTCTCAAGGGGCCGGCATCCGTGGTCTATGGATTCAATGCCTTCGACGGGGTCATCAACATCATTACCAAGTCCGCGCAGGAGATGAAGGGTACGACACTGCAGTTCGGTGGTGGGGAACTCGGCACCATTTCCAGCGCTGCGGTACAGGCCGGGTCGGCAGGCAAACTCGATTATCGCCTATCTATCGGGCACGACCAGAACCAGCAATGGCGAAACAATGATGCGCTGGCGTTCCGATCGAATAAATTCAACGCACAAACACAATACAACTTCTCAGGCGACGCCATCTTGCGCGTCGCTGGTGGATTCATTGATACAAACAGGTTTGACGGTCCCGTCTCAAACGTGCAAATCCCTCGCTCCCAATTCAATCAAGGTTATTCCGACGTCCACTACCAATATCGGAACTTCTCTCTGCGCGGCTGGTGGCAGGGCAATGACATCCCGGTGGAATCTTCCACCCATCCGCTCCTCGCCCCATTTGTCCGGCAGACCAATGCGACGGGCGGTTCGAATGTCTCATTCACCACCAATACCTATAATATCGAGGCGCAACACAGTCTCGACTTCGGCCCGGCCAACCGGCTGAGTTACGGCGTCAACTACCGCTATAACTCCGTCGACGGTGCAGCCGTCTCAGAATTGGGCCGTGAAGATCGACTGGGATTCCATCTGCAGGATGAGTGGAAAATCCTGTCATCGCTTACTCTTGTGGCGGGAGTCCGATACGACCTGCATACCCGAATCAACGGCACCTGGAGCCCGCGCGTCGCCCTTATCTACAATCTGACTCCGGAGCATACGTTCCGTGTCAGCGGATCAGTGGCATACCGGCCACCTACGCTGTTCGAGTCCAATCTGGACCTGCGAATCTTACCGACCGTCCCTCCCCTGTTCGCCCCCATTCCGCTCTTCGGTTCACAGAGGCTCAATCCGGAACAGATTATTTCCTATGAAGCCGGCTACCAGGGGTGGTGGCTAAAACACCGGCTTCGGACCAGGCTCGATCTGTTTTTTAACCATCTCTCAGACCTGATCAATTTTCAAACCATCGGTGCCACACGCACGTTGGTGAACGGCGGGGAAGCGGACATCTACGGAACCGAGGCTGGATTTGAATTTCTGGCGACGAGATGGTTGAGCGGCTTTGCCAACGTGTCTTACCAAAAGATCGGGCAGACCTTTACCGGCGTCTCACGTCGAGGCGGACCAGACTGGAAAGCCAATGTGGGGTTGCGTGGCGAC
>CAADGJ010000306.1 GCA_900696505.1 uncultured Nitrosospira sp. | reverse complement strand
TCTCAACGATTACGCATTCTGCTGGTCGATGACCATGCCATGGTGCGTCAAGGATTGCGGAGCGTATTGGAAAGTTATACCGATCTGGAGGTGGTGGGGGAAGCCGGCGATGGAGGGGCCGCCATCAGTATCGCCTCAGCCTTAAAACCGGATGTGGTCGTCATGGATATCAACATGCCGAACATCGACGGCATAGAGGCGACTCGCCATATCCTCAGCGAACATCCCGATGTCGTGGTGATCGGCCTCTCGGTCCAAAACGAACGGCATATCGAAGAAGCCATGTTGAAGGCCGGGGCCGCGGTCTTTGTCACCAAAGAGCGGGCCGCCGGCCAACTCTACGAAGCCATTGTGAGCACCGTGCGAACCAGACGATGAGCAGTTCGCACGCGTCACACAGCTGGCGGGCGTCGGCCCATCACCATGCCGATCACCGCCAAAATCAGAAAGATCACGAACAGGACATACGCGATATGCGTGGCGGTTCCCGCCACTCCGGTGATGCCCAGCACACCTGCGATCAGCCCGATCACTAAAAAGGTCACAGCCCAGCTCAACATGATGGCACCTCATCTATAGGTGAGAACCCACACTCCCTTATCTATCGGGAGCCCCGCTCGAATGGTACGCGTGCTGCGTACCACACCCTTTATGACCACATACGCAACTTCCCGTCGGCGCTGCGGCATTTCGACAGGCATCGGAACAAAACTCACGGCCTTTTTCGGCCTCACAAGCACAGGCAGGATGCGCGCATGATTTTTTTCGTATGGTTGCCTCCGCCATTACCTCGTCCTTTCCGGCGGCCGACTCCGCCTTCCTTCCCTGGCCTCTTCCCTTTGCTGATGTTAGAACCACAGGTGAATACCCATGCCGATCCACTCCACCCGTTGAGTAAACAATTGCCCGTCCGGGCTCGGACCGGAGTAATACTCACCCAGGACCTGCAACTTCCGATCGCCGATCTGGGCATTTTCAAACTGCAATCCGGCCATAATGGACTGACCGGTCGTCCAATGCGTTCTCGCATGGGTTTGAAAATCGGCGTACGCCACAGGCCTCACTTTTCCCCCGAAGAAGAGCCACGGACTCTTGAGCTCGACCCCGCCTTGAGTCGTTTCCCGCCCCAACGTGCTCGGGTCTTTTCTCACAATCGTTCCGACGCCGCCGTACACCCGCAACCAGGTCGTCAGATCGTATGACATCTTGAGATCGATCTCCTCATAGCTGAGGTTGATCCGGACGACCTGGGGATTATTCAGTAAAAATTCGTCCCCTAAATGCGAGCTCTGATGCCGAATACGAATGAACCCGGAGAGTCTATCGGCCCGATAGCTGGCCACAATGCCGAAGGTGTAGTCGGCATTGATCAAATCGATCGAGCGCTTTTCCGTATCGAATACGCCGAACACACCGGCTTGAATTCCCAGTTCCCATTCGCCCTGAAAAGGAGCGGCATCCCGGTACACCGAGAAGGATTCGCCGAAGGCACTGGCAAATTCCCGGCCGCCTGATGAAAGAGAATGGTAGGAGGCGCCGAAATGCGGCCATCGTAAATCCGCGTGAAACGGGTCCACCAGCAATCCGCGCGGAAGAAATTTCGATTCCGCGGTCGGTGTCGTCGCACGGACCACGCCCGGACCCGCCGCTCCTTCTGGCGCAGACCCCGTGTGTACCTCAGCGCTAACAACCCCGGGAATTGCCTTGAGAGCCGTGACGATCTTCGCCGGGTCCTCAGCCGCCAATCGCTTGGCATACACCGCCACCCGCCCCTGTTCGACCTGCACCACCGCTCCAGAGAGATGGAACTCATGTTCCAGCAGGCCGGCCGCGTATCCGGCGATATACTCGTCGGACGCGGCCATCGCCATTCCCGCGAATCCCGCCATCACGCCGAGGAGAAAGAGGGCCATCCCAATGGGCGATGTGCGGCTCCTAGTTCCGTCTCTCGGACACCTGTGCCATAACCTGTTCCACCTCACAGCTCCGTCCGTCTCAGCCTAGAAATGGAAGTTGACACCGACCGTCACCATGTGGCCGTTGTCCTGGAACTTTTTGTCGACGATGTTTTGGTCCCGGGACTCGATTTTTTCCAGCCAGATGTACCGGTACGTACTGTCGATGGATACATGCTTGTTGAAGAAAAATTGGAGACCGCCTCCGGCATGAGCGCCAAACCTGTTTTGCGTATCATCGAAGCCGCCCGGTCCCTTGACGGTCGTGTAGTACCACCCGCCGCCGCCCAACAGGAATGGCGCGAGCCTGGTGGTGCCCAGTGGATAGATCAGAGCGGAGACTTGAACGGGGTAGGTATGGACGCGCGTATCACCGATGTCGTTGCGGCGATAGTCTGCCGAGCCTTCAAATGCCAGGTACCGCCAGGGATGCAATCGAACCTGCCCACCCCCGAACCATCGGCTTGAGCCGTCCTTCGGATCAATGTATGTGGCGCGACCACCGATGGAGAGCAGCCCGATGTCCATCTGCTCAAACAACCCTTTATCGTCCGCCGCCCTTGCTGGGGACGGCACGACCACTCCGCCCGCGATCAAAAACGATGCACACAGGACCAACGCTGTGCTCAAGACCCCTTGTCTCATTGTCGATCTCCTCTGTAAATGGCAATGTGGCCTAGTTGACCTCGCTAGGATTGGGTCCTCTTCTCCCCATGGCTCTCAAACCATTCATCAACCCAGCGTTTCACTTCTTCCCGCCGATCGCCATACCGCTCCTGGATCTTGCCTTCCAGCGTATCGATGCGCCCCTCGATGAGCATCAAGTCGTCATCGGTGAACTCAGCCCACTTCTGTTTCAATTCACCCATGAATTGTTTCCACATTCCTGCCAATTGATCCTGATTGACGGCCAAGATCAGGGTGCCCTGTGTGCCACGTAACCTGTGTTGTTCGCCCGCATGTCCCGCCGCCGTCATCATCAGAATCCCCGCGAGGGCGACGATTGACAGCCTCCAGTGCCCGAGCCTCATCGTGTCTCTCCTTCGAAGCCGATTGCAAGGCGCACCGGCGTGTCACCTGCCGGTACGCCTGGTGCCCCTCAACGGTCTATTTTCGCCTGACCGCTTTGCGCGTCGACATAGACTTTCTGTTCTTTGTTGTTCGAGTCGATGATTTCGACTTCATAGACCGTGCGGCCATCTTGTTTTCCGATCTCAGCCTCTACGGCTTTACCCGGAACAAGCTTCAAGGCGTGTTTCACGGCATCTTCCAGGGTGACCGTGGCCGTCGCCGCTAACTGCTTGTTCGTTTCAAACAGAGCCCAGGCCGGGCTGGCTATGACACCGGACAACAATGCGATGGCAATCATTTTCTTCATAGGGCCTACTCCTTCCGCGTCAGGTTGAGCGTTGTACGTATCCTCATATGTGTTCAGCGCGGGGGCTGAGTCTCCCGACGCTGAGTTCCCTGCTGCGCTTGCCCTTGACGACTGTACCAATCATCGGCCCAGCGCATGACTTCTTCCTTCTTATCCCCATACCGCTCCTGAATGCGGCCCAGGAATTTGTCGTAATCTCCTTCGACCTGCTTCAGGTCATCATCGGTCAATTTTCCCCACTGTTTTTTGACTTCCCCTTTGAACTGGACCCATTTCCCTTTGAATTGATCTGTATTCATCGTGATCCTCCATAGTGATGTATCATTGCCGCGGACGCTTGCGCCCCTGAGGACGCGGCGTCCCCGCGACTCCTCTGTCGGGCGGCCTCTTTCAGTACCCGGTGGGACGGAGATCGAAAAGCAAGCCCGGTTTTTCCACCTCGGTACAACACCACGGTATTCTCCTCGTCGTTCTCGCCGAGGGTGACGACGATCTTCGTCCTTACTCCGTGATCTTTCTGATGTGGTTTCATAGGCACCTCCCGACGGTTGTCCATCTTTGTTATATCTCCGAACAGCGAAAGGGTTGACTGGACAAAGCCCTAGTTTTAAAAGGCCCTCGCCCCTGACAGGTCTACGAATACGTAGTAGTGCGCGCACAGCTACAGGGGGGACATTGCCGTACCGGAGGGCCTGGGCGGACACAAAACAAGTATGGCAGTAGACGAATGGGGAGCAGCGAGTGACGGATGAGGTTTACGAATCGAGCAAGGATTTCAAGCGGCTGAGGATGGCGACCGATCGTGCCTGGGTCGTGTAGGGCTCCCCTCCCCTAAAAGTCGCAGTCGGAGCCGGGTCCGGCTTCCCTGGCTCCGCCGCACCGGCGTGAGCCGCCAAGTGGGGGATGATTCAGATGAGGGTAACAGAAACTCGACCGGTTCATGATGCGCATTCGAGAGCACCAGAAATGTATCATCAATTGGTTGCCATCGGCACGCAGCCACACAATGTCCATAATGGAGGCCGGGGCGCCCCTCCGGCAGGTAGACATGCCAGGTTTGATTGGTCCGTTCTTCGAGACGAATCCGATGCGATTCCCTCGTCGCATCCGGTCCATCAAAGAGGCACAGTTCCACCGACGTGGCATTTTCAGAAAACAGGGCAAAATTCACCCCTTTCCCATCCCACGTGGCTCCCAGCGGATAGGGTCGGCCCGGCCAGACTTTCATATCATCTCCATCCGAAACGGAATGTGAATCGAGACGTCACGGTAGCGCTCGACGTCACTTCAGAAGACTGACCAGGTCCTCGGCATGTTCTTCTTCTTTCATCAGAATGGTTTCCAACAGCCTTCTCGTCGTGGGATCATCACTGCCGACAAATGCGATCATGTCGCGGTAACTCTCGATCGCAATCCGTTCCGCAATGAGGTCTTCCTTAATCATTTCTTCCAGGTCTTCGCCCTCCACATACTCGGAGTGGCTACGGGAAGATAACCCGTCGGGAGAGAGATTCGGTTCCCCGCCTAATTGAACGATCCGTTCCGCCAGTTCATCCGCATGGGCCTGCTCCTCACCCGCATGTGCCAGGAACTCCGCCTTGACGCTTTCCGCGTTCATCCCCTGCGCCATAAAATAATGCCGCCTGTACCGCAAAACACAGACGATTTCCGTGGCCAATGCTTCATTCAACAGTTTGATAACCGTGTCGCGGTCGGCCTTGTAATCCGCGGTCAACGCGCCTTCTTCGATATGCTGCCGCGCACGTTCCCTGATGGACTGCACATCCTTAATCATCGACGCTTGAGGCTTCTCAGTTTTCATGTCGACTCCTTTCAACGTAAAGGCACGGTCACTTGGTGGTCAGCGCGAGAAGTCTACGCGCACATGAGGCCAGGCCGATTCCAGCCCCAATTCCGTCATCAAACCCTGCTCATCCGTCCGTTGCGTCACCGTTCGGGCCTGGGTCCCGACCACGAGTGCACAGGCAGCGATCGAAATGAGCAATCCCATATACTTACCGAACTGATTGCCTGACAGGGACACCGGCATCATGACGTCTCCTCCTCTACTGACAACAGCTGTGCTCACACTAGAAGAGAGGCCCAGAGGGACGTACTAGGCAGAACCCTTGGCAACACAGGGGATTCCCCTCGGCGACAGGACGAGCGAAGTCAGG
>CAADGJ010000305.1 GCA_900696505.1 uncultured Nitrosospira sp. | reverse complement strand
TCCAACTTCGCCAAGGTCTGGACCGGCGGCCGCTCGTTCAAACGCTTTCTCGATTCGCTGCCCGATATCCTGGCGGTCAAGACGCTGCGGGAGGTGGCGCAGGCCATCGCCAAGGCACATCGTCGAGGCCGGCCGGTGATTGTCGGCATGGGCGCGCACGTGGTGAAGGTCGGACTGGGCCCGCTGCTCGTGGATCTGATGGAGCGCGGCATCGTGACTGCGCTGGCGATGAACGGAGCCGTCATCATCCACGACTTCGAGCTGGCCTTCATGGGGCACACTTCTGAGGAAGTCGACGCGGAGATCGATTCCGGTCGATTCGGCATGGCGGAAGAAACCGGCCGCATGCTCAACGAAGCCATCACGCAAGGCATGAAAGAGGGCCATGGCCTCGGGGAATCACTGGGCCTGTATATCAATCGTCACAAGCAACAGTTCCCGAACCGGGCCACCAGCCTCTTGGCGACCGGAGCCAGACTGGGCCTCCCCGTTACGGTGCACGTGGCCGTCGGCACCGACATCATCCATATGCATCCGTCCGCCGACGGCGCGGCGATCGGCGCCGGGTCACTGCTCGACTTCCGCCGCTTGGCCGCCGTGGTCTCCGGGATGGAAGGCGGGGTCTACCTGAACCTGGGATCTGCCGTCATCCTGCCGGAAGTGTTTCTGAAAGCCGTGTCGCTCGGACGGAATCTCGGCCACTCGCTGACGAACATCACGACCGTCAACATGGATTTCCTCACCCATTATCGTCCCATGACGAACGTCGTGCGCCGCCCGACTCAGAAAGGCGGGAAAGGCTACGCCCTCACCGGTCATCACGAAATCATGGTGCCGCTGTTGGCCGCCGCCGTCATCGAAGAATTGTCCGGCCGGTAAATCCGGAACCCGTACGCGTACTCCTCACACGGCCTCCGTATTGTTCTGTGATCAGCATGGCACCCTCTGTCGAACCGCTCCTCACCCTGTGGACCGACCTCAACCGTCGATATTTTCAGGGCGCCTTACCGCCGATTCCCATCGAATGGAGCCGGCGGTTGACTTCCTCTGCGGGCATGTTCGTGTGCCGGGTCGGCCCGAGACATACGCACATGCAGAGCACCATCGATCAGACGCGACGCCGCTGCATCAAGCTGTCGTCGGTCCTCCTACCAATTCAAAACCTTGACCTGGATCGCGAAACGATGACGACGCTGGCGCATGAAATGATCCATCAGTGGCAATATGATGTACTCAAGCGTCGTCCGAATCATGGTCAGGACTTTCGCCGCATGATGGCGCGCATGAACCAGGATGGCCTCGGCATCACGATCTACCATTCCCTGGGCAAAGCGGTCACGGCACTGGCCAAATATGCCTGGCGCTGCCAACAATGCGGCTCGATGTACCGGCGCCAGCGCCGGACCATCCAACCGCGACGGCACCTCTGCGGCGCCTGTCGGGGACCACTCCGCGAGTGTGCGGTTGTGCCTGATGAGCCGCTGGCAGAACCAATCCCTGTGGGTCCCGTCGGCCGGCAATTCAGTCTTCCATTCCAATCGAGCTAGGGTGTCATGTCCGCTCGTTGGCCTCGACAAATTCTATTCGGCGATATCGACGCCATGTTCGCGTCAGCCGCGGTGCTGGCCGATCCATCATTGGCGGGCAAACCGGTCGCCGTCGGAGGTCCGCCTCCGCGCGGTATTATTGCGGCCGCCAGTTATGCGGTCCGCCGATTCGGTGTGCGATCGGCCATGCCCACGATCCAGGCCCTGCGCCTCTGCCCTCAACTGGTCCTGGTCCCGCCTGATCGTCCGCTCTACACACGCCTCCATCGGCAACTCCAAGAGGTGACGGACCGGTTCTTTCCTGAGACCGAGTGGACGAGTATCGATGAATTTTATGCGGATACGACCAGGCTACAAACTCGACATCCGGATCCCCGCGCACTCGGCGATGCCCTGAAAGCCGACATTCTCCACACGACCGGATTGACATGCACGATCGCCCTGGCCTCCGGAAAAACCGCCGCCAAGATCGCCGCCGACGCGCATAAACCTGACGGCCTGGCGGTGATTGAACCGGGCGCGGAAGCCGCGTTTCTGGCCCCGTTGCCGATTCGCTCGTTGCCCGGCATGGGTCCCAAATCCACGGAGGCCGTCGAGCGCCTGGGGGTGCGGACGATCGGCGATTTGCTTTTCCCTCGCTTCGAATCAGCCCTCGCTCGCCTCCTGGGCACCCGCCTGGCGTCGTTTCAATCGCTGGCCCGGGGCCTCGATTCCGATCCGGTGGTCGCCGATCGCGAAGCCAAGAGCACGAGCCACGAGACGACCTTCGACGAAGATACGAACGATCCGGCTGTACTGGAGCCGATCATCCATGGATTTCTCGAAACACTGGCGCATGAGCTTCGCCTGGAGGGTCTGGCTGCCGGTTCATTCACCCTGAAGCTCAAAGATTCGCATTTTCGCATCACCACGCGGCAACGGAAGTTTGCCACGCCGTTGAACTATGACCCGGACATGTGGCCGGACATTCGCCAGGCCTTGGAAGATTTGCTTCAGCCGCGATTGCGGTACCGCCTGGTGGGCCTGGGCCTATCGGATCTGGTATCGGCTCCGGAACCGCTGTTCGACCGCCGTCAACGCGATGCGGTTGCCGCCCTGGATCGACTGATCGAACGACATGGGACCGGCGTCGTGCGTCTGGGCGCCCTCCCGCAGAGTGAAGCTGGGACGAGGAAACGAAGACCTCGCACGCCCGACTGATTCCCGAGCGCACCACGTTCGCCATGCATTCCTGGTGGCAGACTTTTTCTCCATCCTGATAAGATGCACGCGAGGATTGATTGAACGTGATGCCCACAAAAGTGACCACGCGAGATGAATTGGTTTCTCTACTGGCCGAGCGCCGCCAGCGGCAACAGCGCGTCGTCTTTACAAACGGGTGCTTCGACCTCATGCACATCGGACATGTCCGCTACCTGCAGGCAGCCCGCAATCTGGGAGATCTGCTCGTGGTCGGCGTGAACTCCGACGGTTCGGTGCGCGCGTTGAGCAAAGGTCCCGATCGCCCCATTGTGCCGGATGTTCAACGGGCCGAGGTCCTCGCCGCACTGGCCTGTGTCGATTATGTGGTCATCTTTTCGGAGCCTGATCCCGGAGCCCTCATCGCAGCGCTGCAGCCGGATATTCTGGTGAAGGGGGGAGACTGGCCGCTTGACCGGATCATCGGCCGTGACACCGTCGAGGCACGCGGCGGGCGCGTGCAAACCATTCCTCTGGTCCCCGGCGTCTCAACCACGACCCTGGTACAACGTATTCGCTCCACCACGGCATAAGGATTTCGTGCCACCTGTCGTCCCATCGCATCTCACGAACTGGCTCGCCCCTGCGCGAGAGGCCCTCCGCACGGGGTCTGGCAAACCCTGCCTGATGGGGTTGCACGGATCCACGGCTGGCTTCGGGCTTGCGCTCCTCACGCTGAGCGCCCCGGCACAACCTCTCGCCGACCGCTCGTGGCTGGTTGTCGCCAAAACGGATGACGAAGCGGAGCGGCTCTATCGCGACACGCTTTTTTTCAGAACCCTCTGCGGCCAATCAGGCGATGACCTGGCCCTGTTCCCGAAATGGGAAACGCTGCCCTACGAATCGACGGTGCCCCATATCGATCTCGTCGCCCGCCGCATGCAGACGCTCAATCGACTCTGCACCACAGCTCGCACGGTGCTCTTTACGTCCGTGCCGGCGCTGACGCAACGTGTGCTTCCAGCCCTGGTCTTCACCGAAGCCATACTGCAGTTTCAACCGAACAGCGATCTGGAGCGCGAAGTGCTGGTCTCGAGCCTGTTGCGCCTCGGCTATCGCAAGGGATCAGTGGTAGAGATCCCGGGCGAATTCAGTATTCGTGGAGGCATCGTCGACATTTATTCGACGGCCTATCCGGACCCGCTGCGAGTGGAGTTTTTGGGCGACACGATCGAATCGATCCGATTTTTTGATCCGGCCACGCAAAAATCGACCGATAAGATCAAGCAGGCCTGGGTCTTGCCCGCGCGAGAACTGATTCGCTCAGACGATGCACCAGACGCGCTTACGCCCTTGGCCGCAGATGCGGAATGGCATGCCCCGTCGGTCTATGGGGCGATGGACAGCCTGCTGGATTATTTTCCCCAGCCGCCCGTGCTGGTACTGGATCAGCCCGGCGCCCTCAAAGCGCACACGGCAGAATGTTGGCAGACCATAGAGGAAGGGTACCTGCGTCACGAAGATCGCACGGATCCGAATCCCTATCCGACTCCGGACCAGCTGTACCTCACGTGGGATCAACTCGTCACCGCCACTCAAGACTATGCGACCCTTGCCCTGGAGCCGGTCACTGCGCCGGATGCGAGCTGGGAACCGGTACTGACCTGTCCCGCGCAAACACCGGCCAGCGTGGGACTCGGCCAGCGCGGCACGGCGTTTAGTCAGACATTGGAAGTCCTCGATCGGCTGCGCGAAGGCGGGCCCGTGGTGCTGGTCGCCCGGAGTCAGGGCCAAGTCGGCCGGCTGCTCGCGCTCTTCGGCGAGCACGATCGACCGGCGATGGAGTGGAAACCCACGGCCCTTTCCGCAGGCGGCGCGCAGAAGGCCCCATTTTCGGTCCTGAACGGCGAGGTGTCTTCGGGATTCCTTTCGCCCGACTTGCGACTCGTCGTGCTGACCGAAGAAGAACTGTTCGCAAAGGGTGCCCGCCATAAACCGCAACACAAGAGCAAAGCGGCCACGTTTCTCTCTTCGCTCGAAGATCTGAACATCGGCGATTTCGTCGTCCACATGCAGTACGGCATCGCAAAATATCAGGGGCTGCGCCGGCTCTCGGTCCAGGACTTCGACAGCGACTTTCTGGTGCTCGAGTTCGCCGGGACCGATAAGCTCTATGTTCCGCTCGACCGGCTGAGCCAGGTGCAGCGTTATGCGGGGGCCGATGCGCATGTGCCGCGCCTCGACCGGCTCGGCGGGACGAGTTGGGCAAAAACGACGGCGCGAGTCAAAAAAGATATCGAAGAAATGGCCCATGAGCTCGTCGATCTCTATGCCAACCGCGAGCTGGTCCATCGGACGTCGTACGGCAAGGACAGCATGCTGTATCACGAGTTTGAGGCGGCCTTCGAATATGAGGAAACCCCGGATCAGCGGAAGGCCATCGAAGATATTGCGAAAGATCTGGCCTCCACCAAACCGATGGACCGCCTCGTCTGCGGGGATGTGGGCTATGGCAAAACGGAAGTGGCGATGCGGGCCGCCTTCAAGGCCGTCGAAGAAAACCGGCAGGTGGCCGTGCTGGTCCCGACCACGCTGCTTGCCCATCAACATTACGACAATTTCGCCGAACGGTTCGCGCCCTTCCCCACCCGCGTGGCGCTGTTGTCCCGCTTTCAATCGCCCAAAGACACGAAGGCCATCATCAAGGATACGGCGGCGGGTCTGGTCGATGTGCTCATCGGCACCCACCGGCTCTTGCAAAAGGATGTGCAGTTTCGCAACCTCGGCCTGGTCATCATCGACGAGGAACAATGGTTCGGCGTCAAACATAAGGAACGCTTAAAACAGCTGCGTACCCAGGTCGACGTGTTGACGCTCACCGCCACGCCAATCCCGCGCACCCTGCAAATGACCATGGCCAGCGTGCGCGACCTGTCCATCATCGACACGCCCCCGTCCGGGCGCCTTGCGATTCGCACCCAAGTGCTTCGGTTCAGCGAAAAAGCGATCCGCGAAGCGATTCTCCGCGAGCTCGGCCGGGGTGGACAAACCTACTTCGTCCACAATCGCGTGGAAACCATGGAACGAATGGGCGCGTGGCTCCAGGAACTGGTCCCTGAGGCTCGCATTGTGATGGCACACGGCCAGATGGATTCCAAACCCCTCGAAGCCGTGATGTTGAAATTTTTCCACCGGGAAGCCGATATCCTGATCGCGTCGGCGATCATCCAATCCGGCATCGACGTGCCGACCGCCAACACGATCATCGTCAATCGCGCCGATACGTTTGGCCTGGCCCAGCTGTACCAGCTGCGCGGCCGGGTGGGGCGTGGTGGTGAACAGGCCTACGCCTATTTCCTGGTGCCGGATGAAGGCAATCTCTCGGACGACGCGCAGAAGCGGCTGACCGCCATCCAGCAATTTACCGAGTTGGGGTCGGGATTCCGGATTGCAGCGGCGGACCTGGAAATCCGCGGGGCAGGGAATCTGCTCGGCAAACAACAATCCGGGCACATTGCCGCCGTCGGACTCGATCTCTACCTGCAAATGGTGGAACAAGCCGTCCAGCGCCTGAGGGGCCAGGTCGTCGAAGAGGAGCCGGACCCTACCCTGCGTCTCAGCGTCTCGGCCTACATTCCGGAAGACTACGTGGTCGACAGCCATCAACGCCTCTCGCTCTACAAACGGTTGTCCTCCTGCGGACAACTCGGCGACCTCGCACTCATGCATGGCGAAATTGAAGACCGGTATGGGCCTCCGCCGGACCCAGTCGAACGACTGTTCGAACTCATGCAGATCCGGCTCCTGGCCAAACAACTCCGGCTCAGTTCGGTGGTCGAGCAAACGCATGCAGTCGTGATCACCTTCGATCCCAAGGCGAAAGTATCGGAAACCGCTGTGCAGGCCCTGATGGACCGATATAAAAAACGGCTGCGATTTCTGTCGCCTTTGTCGTTTGAACTCCAGATGCCGCATGACGACTGGAGTTTGGTCTTTCCAGAACTCAACGCAACCTTGCAAACCCTTCACGTCTGTGGTACCAACAATCAAGAGCCACGGACCGGCTCTACCTGATCTTCCCAGAAGGATGCTCCGCCCCGACCGCATGACATCACCGCAGACACCAGACATATC
>CAADGJ010000304.1 GCA_900696505.1 uncultured Nitrosospira sp. | reverse complement strand
TTCAAGCAGTTCGGGGTCATTCAGGACACGGTCACGATCGCGCCATTACAATCGGTCAGCCTCTGTTTCCTGAAGCCCGGCACCATCCGCTTCAACGTCTGGCTCGACGCCGACAATCCCCAGGGCGCCATGACGCCGACCGGTACCATCCGCGTTGAGCCTTCGCCAGTCAGGCGAAATTCTTGAACTCCTTCGCCTAACGCCTCAGCCCCAGAACTGTTCGGCCTTTCCACATTACATTCGAAGGCATCACGACATCGCGAATGCTCGACGAACGCGAGCCTCACGACGTACCAGCGCTGCACAGAGCTGCTCAGCAGGGAATATTGATGGCAGGATCGCAGAAGAGCGGAGGGATCACGGTCGGTCGCATGTAGCGCGAGGAGGGATCCTGCGACCCCATCGGCGCAGTCAGCGTCGGGCCGCTCGTCATACCCGGCAACCCTTGGCCGATCGTCCCAAACGATTTGCCCTGGCTGGACGGGATAGTGTTACTTTGTGGCGCGCTGGCTCCCGATGCCGTGGATGAAATCGCCGACTGCTGCGCGAGGGGATTGGGAATCGGAATGGTGCCCGGAGCCTGCAGATTTGATCCCGGCTGATTCTGTTGGTTCAACTGGTTGGAAGACGGCGGTAACGATTGCGCCGTAACGAGAGCGGGCGCCAACAGCAGCAGGCATACGCTGATACGCAGTACTGATCGCTGAATCGACCACGTTCGACCGCCTTGCTGCATCACATCGCGCTCCCTTCGCACACTAATCCAACCAATCTTTCTCCTTCAGCTTGCGCGGAAGGTACTTCTTGGTCAGATATTGGAAATCCTTATTCGCCAACGCGTCCAATTCGTACTTGAGGCCCCTCGTCAGCATGCGTTTGATTTCCTGCTGCCAGGCCGGCTTCTGGAACCATTGGTAGTTCAGAAGTTCCTTGGCGCGGGTCACGTCTTTTTCATTGAGCTTGATCCCGACATTGCGCGGCAACTCGTACCGCTCAGGATCGGCACTGGACAGTCCGATGAATTTCGCTTTGGGGATGGCCATGCGCTGGCTTTCGAACGCGAGATTGATCGACCCCTGTTTCACCACCGAGTAGATATAGTAACCCCAGGGATCGTTATCGACTAACACGTACACCGGGAGCTTATGTTCTTCATGAAGCCGTCGCGCCAGGCGGCGCACCCCGCGGGGTGGCTGCCCGTTCCCCGTCAGCAGCACACAGTTGTAACGCCGCCAGAATTTATCTTCCGATAAGCGGTTCCACTGCGTGCCCTTCTCCACCAACAACAGGAAATCGGCTGTGCAGCGGCGGATCTCCAAATACTCCGGCTCCACGATCGAGGGGACGGAATAGCCGCCCTTCCCTAACTTAGCGCAATCCACCCGATCGCCGTCATCGCCGAAGACAACCGGCCCCACGATGCTTCCGCTGTTTTCCGCTCGCACATGCAACTCTTCACGCAACGCGATGAGCGACACTTCCAGATCCTCGATGATGGGATCGGACTCATCCTGCGTATCGAATGTGTTCTCATGCGAATCTTGAATCGTATGTTTCGTGCGGTAGTAGATTTCCCTCAGCGACGTAGTCAAATCGGCCTGCTGCAGCTCAGCCAATGCGTCCGCCACCAGCATCGTCTGCATGAACTTCTTGGCCATACCGACGTTGAAAAACGTCCGGGCTTGTTTTTTCTCACCCATCTCGATCAAACCCTTACGAGGATTGAACGAGACGTTGGACAGGGCCCGAATGGGAATCTCAAACGTCGGATCTTTGGATCGTTGTGCCGCGGAAATCACGACATCGGCCATACCAACGAGCTTTTTTGCCACTGCACCGTTCTTTTTCGGTTTCGCCTGTGCCATAAGCTGTCCTATTTCCTTTTGCGAGTGCCTGTCGCCGTCTTAGAGGGCTTAGAGGGTGTCTTGCGAGCCGGCGCGTGCTTCCCATCAGCTGCTTCAGCAAACAGCTCCTGCTGCCCGGCTTTGCGCTTCGCATTCGAGGCTGGCCGACTCTTTTTCGATGTAGGCGCGGTCGCGACCGCTCGCCTGCCTTTCTTGGGAACTTTTGCCGGAGCAGCGGATTCAGGAGAGGCTGCACTCACCGGACCATCCGCAGGCTCGGGAACATTCTCAGCGACCTCACGCTCGCCTTCGATGCCTTCCGCCGTGACGATAATGGAATGGGGCAGACCTTCAGGACCGGCGCCGGTTTTCCCGAGCGCTTCATCCGTCTTGAGACCACCCGTTCGTGAACTGGCGATCTTGTGTAACTGTTCTTTCAATTTTTCAGTGGGCAGGTTTCCGCCCTTCAAACGATTGCACGCAGCCACCACCTCTTCGATGTACAACTCGAAAATATTGCGGCGCCGGAATTCGCTGGCGGCACGTTCGCGCCTGCGCAGGAAAATTCCCAACCGCCGCCCGGCTTCGCGCAGGGCCAGCGTGATTTCCTTCTGAATCTCATCGTAGTCGGCGATGGCTTCTTTCGACTCACTGGTGAACGGCACCCAAACGGAAGCCATATGCACAAATATCACCATCGGTCCCGCAGGCAACGCGCCACGGGATTGACTGACACCATAATTGCGCCAAGTGGTACTGAGTACGGCCTTGAAAGTCGCGCAGGCAGATTGTTGATACAACAACGGCACCCGATTGGCGTAGCGGATCACCCGCGCCTGCTCGGTATCATTCCCCTGGTCTTCCCCTTCCGCCAGGGGAACTGCGGCGTGCTGCGGCTTCGAAGGTTCTTCCGGCCCTTTCCCGAACGCCAGCCCCGCTTCGATGACAAAGGGATACCCGCGATACACGGCCGGCGGCCGACTGACCGCCGTGTAAAACTCGCCCTTGATCTGCTTATAGAGGCCCGAAAGAATCGCCTTTTCGCCGATCGGGGAAATGCAATTGGTCGGCGGCGCCATGATCTTGGTCGTTTGGATGGTTTTGTAGAGCGTCTCCGCCGCCTGGGGTTTGACATCGCGCGGTTTGGTCG
>CAADGJ010000303.1 GCA_900696505.1 uncultured Nitrosospira sp. | reverse complement strand
TAAGAAAGGCAATGACACGAAGCCAGTGTACATTCTGGCCGAATGCCGGAAGCTGCTGTACACCCCATAAGGCCTTACCTTAAAGCCGTTGCACGACAGGTGATCTGACGCTTCACATCCGCGTCTGATTATCCACTTCCGCCTCGTTGTGCACTGCGAGCTGCGCCCCAACTCCGAGGACGCCGGGGATTCACCTAGTTACGACGTCTCGCCATCCCGGCTTTTAATAGATTATGGCTACAACGCTGCAGAAGGCGCTGCAAGGACTCCTGCTCGTCCTGCTGGTGGGCTGCTCGACAACGTATGAACCGCATCTCGTGCTTCCTCCTGCCGAATTCAACCGCTCCATCGATGCGGCCGTGGAAGTGCATCCCTTTGTCGCAGCTGATGACCTTCTATACGGGCGTTCCAACTATGGCGTGGTTGCTGATGACTATGCCAATAAGCCCCCCTCAAAGTTGACGCAATCGATTACCCAGCAAGTAACGGCGGAATTGGCGGCCCATCGGGTGTTTCGCAGGGTCAGCACCTATGATCCGGCACCGGACCTTATCCTGACGGGTCGAATCGAACGGTTCTTCGAACACGACCGCCGTAAACTATGGACATTTATTCCGTACTATTCCAACAAACTCGCCAGTCTTTTCCGTGTGAATAGTTTCAAGACGAATGGAGAAATTCATCTCACACTCACCTTGCTGAAACCCACGGGAGAAGTGGTGGGATCGTATGTGGGGCATGCTTCATTCGACGAAGATTACACGCCCAATGGGGAGGTGCGTCCCGGCGATCGGCTCAATCGCGCATTGGGACAGGCTCTCGCGCAGATTCGTGATGAGATGTTTGCGGACTCGACCTTGACGAAATCACGTACACCCCACCCGCTTGCGCTTCAGTGATGCTTCCCCTCGAGTTTGATGAGACCGAGCAACCCAGAAGATCCGCGCAGTCACTGACCACGCTCTCCTAATCCCCGCATCTCATCCAACCAGCTCGCACGCCGTTGCTCATTCATACTTTCGATATTGCCGATGAGCGTGGCTCTGGTGGGTTTGATGCCACAGCATTGAATGATGTTCCGCTGCAGACTCTTGAGGCTATGGACGTGGTACCACCACCGATACACCCATGCCGGCATGCCCATCGTCACCACGACACGCGCCGACTTTCCGGCGAATAACTTTTTAGCCCTCGTTGCATCGGGTTGATATTGGAATGCCACACCCGAGCGGAACACCTGTTCAAAGAATGCTTTGAGAAGTGCCGGAATTGATCCCAGCCATAGCGGGCAGACAATCACGAGATGCCCCGCCCAACCCATGGACTCTTCTGCCCGTCTGATCGAATCCGGCGCTTGCCCTTTCTCAAAATCCTCGTTTGTTCGTAGGACAGGAACGTCCAACATTGCGACTTCGACCCGCCGGACTGTAGACCACCGTCCTCGCACTCCTTTGCATATTCGTCAGCCAATGCATGGCAAAAATGACGAGCCTGTCCGTCAGGGTGCCCCTGGATAATGGTAATGCGCTTACCCATGGTGAGGCGTGGGTGTCGCGCTTCCCTCTCGTACGATCGGACGAAGGGATCGATCCATCTCGCGGACGGGGCCCTCTGGTCTTTGCTCGATGCTCTGCGGGGCTACAGTCGGCCTTTGTTGAATCTTGGGTGTCGGCGGTGCACAAGCGGCCATAGAGAAGAGCAGTCCCGTCACAATCACGAAAACGATACTCGTTATGGCTCGCATTCTCCTTCCTCCCTCACCATCTTCAATCCTCTGCCCGACTTCATCGTTCCTCGCTAGGCAGCGATCAACAGTCCTCACCCAGATGAGCGCAACAGGTATGCCAGAACCGAGGCATGGCGAAGGGCAGCAAATCGAGCAGAATGGCTCGATCACGAGGCCATCGTGCGATGGCGCTGCGGATATTTTCCGCAGTACGAGGACCAGGAGCTGGCGCGAATGTCCACAGCAGAGAACATCCCTGACTCCGGAAGACGGCTGCTGCTTTTATTTTTTGCGACGGAGGGGGAGAATGAGCAGGGGCATGCGCCGAAGGCTGGTGCCCTGTCGCCTTATTCCAACCGAACAGAAGGAGGGTCCTATGAGGGCAACAGAATATTTCGCTCGCGGGTGTGATCCCAACACATTAGTCGTCAGGCAAATCATGGAGGATGCCGTCGTCACGATTCACCCCACATCGAGCGCCATGGCCGTCGCAGAAATCCTGAGCGAACACAGCTTTGGAAGTGTACCGGTGGTCGACAAGGACAGAACCTTGCGTGGCCTCGTGACCGAGTTTGATCTGCTCAAAGCCGTCGAGCAGGAACGAGATCTCCGGAGCGTGTTGGTGTCGGACATTATGACCAAAGACGTGGTGACGACGACCGAAGAGACGCCGATAATGAGTCTGATTCATCTGCTGCAGGAGAGGCACCTGATCCGAGTGCCGGTCGTGAAGGGGCAGAAACTAGTCGGCATGGTGGCACGGCGAGATGTCGTCTTTGCCTATGTGAAAGCCCGGGCAATCTACTGGCCGTAATGCCGCTCTTGGACAGAGCCTCTCGAACGGCATGGCGCTTCACGCGCCACAGCCCTAATGGGCGACGCTCGGCGCAGAACGGTGTGACGGCTGCTGCACCTGCGAATTGCGAGGCGCAGATAGTGCGGCAGTCATAACCATGGTGACTATGGCGCCACCAAAGGCCGCGGCCATGTCCTTCTGAGCGTCCCATTCGTCGCCCTGCGTTCCCAGATACATACTGCCCAATTCCGGACTGACGATCATCGCTACGATCGCTTCAATCACCCCAAAGAATGCGCTCTGTGCAAGAATGCTGCTTACCGGCATCACATAGGACCAACTCCCCTGCACTCCCGCCAGCCGCACCAGCACTTCCCGCAAAGGATAGACCAGCAAGAGACCATACGAAAAATGGACAAGTCTATCGAAAGGATTCCGGGTTAGTCCCGCAATGTCTTTGAGCCAGAAACCGAATGGCACTTCTGCATAGGTGTAATGAGCACCGATGGCATGGAGCACCATGAATACGGCGATGAGGGAGTAGGACGTGAGAGAAAATGTAAAACGGCGGTAGGTCAGGACTAGAATCACGACGAGTCCGACGGCCAATAAATTTTCTAACACCCAATCATGGCGATTGACCGGGTTGATGGCCAGCCAGATCCAGATGATGCCATAACCCAATAACAATCCTGCCGCAATCCGGCGATGGCCCGCCTGCCCATTGCCTCCTTGCTGTATGGTGTTCACCAGCATATTCTGCAGGCTACTCGGAAAACGCCGCTTCAGACTCCAACGCTGTCTCCGCTCCGCGTAACGCGCGCACAACCAGCAGCACCGTCATCGAAATCAGAGCGCCATACAGCGCCGCGGCCATATCCTTTTGCGCATCCCAGATATCGCCCTGCGAGCCTAAATAGGTCACGCCCAATTCGGGATGCACTGCGCGAGCCACCCAGGATTCAATGATTTCCCAGAGCCCGCTCAACCCAAGGACCGTCATGACTGGCAAGTAATACACCACCCATCCCCGGATCGTGGCGCTCAATCGGAACAGTTCCTCCATCGGATAGGCAAGCAGAAAGCCGAAACTGAAATGGACGATCCGATCAAAGTGATTGCGCCCGAGATGCAAGACTTTGTCCATCCACAGCCCGACCGGCACTTCGGCATACGTATAGTGCACGCCGATCGTATGCAAGGTGAGGAAGGCGGTGATCAAGGCATAGGAGGTATGCGACAGGGGTAGGATCTGATGGGTAGCCACCAGCAGGACCACAAAGAGAGCAGGTAGAATACTGGCAAGGAGCCAGAATTGAGGATCGACCGGAGCTTGAGCCATCCAGATCGACACGATCAGATACCAAACCAGCAGCCCGATGGAAATCAGTTTATTGCGACTCACCTGCAGGTCTCCTTGTCAAAAGGTACAGGAGGGACGTCCAATCAAACTCCCGAAAGGATTGAATTACTCTACTGGATGATCTTCGGTCCTGCAACAGTCCTGCCGGGCCGTTCGCCCCCATAACATAGACTCGCAGCCGGCCCTCTTGCACTTGGAGAAGTACCTAGCACAAGCGGGCGTGCTGCTCTGTCGCACAAGGCCACGTTCAAAGACCGATGGCGAGGGGCATATCGTGATTCGGGGCACAGCTGATGCATCTCGATTGGATCAATGACGGATGTTGCTATGCCAATGCCCCTGCTGGATATTCGGAGCCTGAGCGTGGTCGTCGATGGACAGGTGATTCTCGATCGACTGGACCTCGCGGTTCAAGGCCGGGAAATCCATGCCCTAGTCGGTGCCAACGGCTCGGGCAAAACCACCCTTGCCTACGTCCTGATGGGTTGTGAAGGGTACTCGCCGAGTGCGGGACATGTGCTATTCAACGGCATGGACCTTCTGCGTCTGAAAATGCATGAACGCGCCCGATTAGGATTGACGCTTACCTGGCAGGAGCCGGCTCGATTTGAAGGCGTGACGGTGCGCGAATATCTGAGTTTAGGCAAACCAGAATGCGATCCCGAACCGGCTTTGAAGCAGGTCGGTCTGGATCCAGACCGTTATCTCACACGGCGAATGGATAAGGCACTGAGCGGGGGCGAACGTCACCGAATCGAGCTCGCATCAGTCCTCTCCATGAAACCGAAGTTGGCCATTCTCGACGAGCCGGTGGCAGGAATTGATATGCTTTCCATCCATCACATTATCGAAATCATCCGCGCCCTGAAGGCAAGCGGCGGCTCCGTCCTCCTGATCACGCACCAGGAAGAAGTGGTCCTCATTGCTGATCGAGCCTCCCAGCTCTGCGGCGGACGCATTATTTTCTCGGGCAGCCCGAGTGAAGCCGTCGATCATTTCCGCGGGCGCAGCTGTGTGCGATGCGATGGAGAGGTCTGCGGGTATGTCAGACCTTGAGGAACTCATGCGCGTCTTGCCCAGGGTGGGCGCTGAGCCGTCGATCCTCGACGACACAGGCATTGCCCATGTCGTGGCCCACGGGCATCACATCCTGAGCCATCGAACCGTCCCGGGCCTTCGCGTCGACATTCAAGAAACGCCGGAGGCCATCATCGGCAAGATCGTCGTCGAAGCAGGTGTCACCATCGCCCAGCCCGTCCACCTGTGTTTCGGCCTCGCTCATCCCACCGGGACACAACGGATCACAATGGATATGCAGGTGAACGAAGGGGCGCAGGTGCGAGTGCTCTCTCATTGCCTCTTTCCCTTCGTCCAAGACGGCCAGCATCGCATGCAAGCCGTGATGACAATCAATCCCGGCGCGTCACTGACCTATACTGAGGGGCACTACCATGGTCCCTACGGTGGCATGCAGGTCTTGCCGCATGCCACGATCAAGATCGGCAAAGGGGCCCGTTATTTCTCGGATTTCTCCTTACTCTCCGGTTCAGTGGGGAACCTCGATATCAACTACCTCGTCGAAGTGGAAGAGGATGGACTCGCCGAACTCAGCGCCAAAATCTTCGCGCACCAGAGGGATCGTCTCACACTAAAGGAAGCCGTCATGCTGCGCGGCGAGCGGTCACGAAGTCTGATCAAAACCCGTGTAGTGCTGGAGGATGATGCCACGGCAGAGATCACCGGCATTACTGAAGCCTATGCAAAGGGAACTCGCGGCCACGTAGATTGCATGGAAGTCGTCCAAGGCAGAGCTCACGCCAGCGCAATCCCGATCGTCAAGGTTTTTCACCCGGAGGCGAAGGTTACACACGAAGCAGCGATCGGCAGCGTGGATAAGAAGGAGCTCGAAACACTGATGGCGCGCGGACTGAATCCGGAGCAAGCGGTCGAACTGATCGTAAGCGGAATGCTTCGCTAGCCTCGACGTCTCACGAACGGTCGGACTGTCTTGATCAAGCGGAAGGATCGGGGGGGCACTCCGGATCTTCGATCACTGCTCCGCATTCGAGGCATCGATAACGAGGAGGGTCGTCGTCGTGCTCCGAGTGGATGCGATCGATGAGTCGCATGTGAAGGCAGGCGAGTGTCCGTGTCATTGTCGGATCAAGTTGAGGACTACGCATAGAGACCTCCCCGGATCGCGGCGGACTATGTACCCATTAAGGCAAAACCGCCTCAACCCTAGCAGATTTCTCAAGACTTGACACGACGAATTTTCCGCAGATGGAAGCCAGACATATGCTGACACAATAATTGGTGGCTTTTTGGCTTCCGCCGCTACATATAGAGATCATTATTCTCTGCGAGCGGTTCACGCAAAGGGCTGGGACGAAAGAGCAGGACAATTTGCCATCAAAGATGAAGAATCAGGCGTGGC
>CAADGJ010000302.1 GCA_900696505.1 uncultured Nitrosospira sp. | reverse complement strand
ATCCGTGCCCTGCTTCCCCAGCAGGCCGTGTCGGAGCAGCAAGTGGATCAGGCTGATGCGCGGTGGAAAATTGCCGTGACCGAGATTGCTGTCGCGCAGGCCGCTCACGATCAAGCCGGCAAGGAACTGGCCCAGGCGGAATTGGGGCGAGAGCGAATCCGGTCGAAAGAAGCGGAAGTCGCCGCGCTCGAACGGCAGCGCGACCAGGCGGACGCCACGCTGGCGGAGGCGCGCAGCGTGCTCGATGATCTGACGATTGTGGCGCCGACGAGCGGGACGGTGACCACGCGCATGGTCGACGTGGGGGAAGTCGTGGCTACCGGGGCACCACTCCTCGAATTGGTCGACCTCGATCGCCTGTACCTGCAGGTCTATGTTCCGGAACTCCAGATCGGCAAGGTCCGTCTCGATTTGCCGGCCCGCATCCACACGGACGCGTTCCCCGACCAACCCTTCGACGCCACGGTCCGATACATCGCCTCCAAGGCGGAATTCACGCCCAAAGAAGTCCAAACTCCGGACGAACGGGTCAAGTTGATCTATGCCGTCCGGCTCTACCTCACGACGAATCCAGATCATCGGCTGACGCCGGGTCTGCCGGCGGACGCGGTGATCCGCTGGAAGGAGGACGTCGCCTGGTCGAAGCCCCGATGATGGGCCCGCCTGCGTCCTCAGCGGATGAGGTCGTCCGGGTGTCCGGCTTCGTCAAGCGATACAAGCAGCACCGTGCGGTCAATGGCTTGGACTTCACGGTGCATCGTGGCGAGATCTATGGCCTCATCGGTCCCGATGGTGCGGGCAAGAGCAGCGTGATGAAGGCCATCGCGGGGGTGTTGGGGTACGAGGAGGGCTCCGTCGACGTGTTCGGGACCCTCTTGGATTCCGAACGGGCAGCGGAACAGGTGAAGCGGCGGATCGGATTTCTTCCCCAGGGATTGGGACTCAATCTCTACCCCGAACTTTCTGTCGAGGAGAACATCGATTTCTTTGCCAAGTTGCGGCTGGTTCCCGAGACGGACCTTCAGGCGCGCAAGGCACGGTTGCTGAGCATCACACGCTTAGATCGCTTTCGCAGCCGGTTGATGAAACAACTTTCGGGCGGCATGAAGCAGAAGCTCGGCCTGATCTGCACGCTGATTCATGAGCCGGAGCTCGCCATTCTCGACGAGCCGACGACGGGTGTCGACCCGGTGTCGCGCCGCGATTTCTGGGCCATTCTCGCGGAATGGCAGGCCGTGAAGGGCATGACCGCGCTCGTCTCGACCGCCTACATGGACGAAGCGGTCCGCTTTCATCGACTCTCGTTTCTCTCCCATGGACGCGTGCTGGCTTCCGGTACTCCTGCAGACGTGCAATCGTTAGTGCCCGGCCTGGTCGTTACCTTCGAATCAACGCCGCAACTCGAAGCGGTTGAACGTTTGAAACAGCGCTACGACCAGGTGGAGTCGTTGGGCCCGTCGCTCCACGTGTTCAGTCCGGAGCAGGATGCGGAGGCCGCCGTTGCAGGAATCCGGCAGGTGCTGGATCCTTTACCGGTGGCACATCTCCGTACGGATGAACCGGAACTGGAAGATGTCGTCGTGGCGCTCCTGCTGAAAGAACAGGACGGTCAGACGAGAGCATCGGAGCGATCAAGTCAGTCAGCCCCCTTGGCGAACAGGCCGCAGTTCGACGGACCAGCCGTCGAGGCTAAAGAGTTGATTCGTGACTTCGGTTCATTTCGAGCGGTGGATCGAGTCAGTTTTGACATGCAACAAGGCGAAATCTTCGGACTCCTGGGAGCCAACGGCGCAGGCAAAACCACGGTGATCAAGATGTTGACGGGGATTGTGCCGCCATCGGGCGGAGAAGGCCGCGTGGCCGGCGCCGACATGCGGACGGCCAGCGGGGCCATCAAGGAACGTATCGGCTACATGTCCCAGGCCTTCTCCCTGTATCTGGATCTGACCGTGATCGAGAATATCCGGCTGTTTGCGGACATCTACGGGTTGGCTCGACGGCAGGCGCAGCAACGGATGGCGTGGATCGTGGAAATGGCGGGCCTCAGCGGCTATGAGCATGACCGGACAGGTCGCCTGCCCATGGGGGTGCGGCAGCGTCTCGCGTTGGGGTGCGCACTCGTCCACAGCCCCCGGGTCTTGTTCCTGGACGAACCGACGTCCGGCGTGGATCCCATCGGCCGTCGTCGATTCTGGGATTTGCTGACGCGGTTGGCCCGCGAGGAGGGCGTCGCGATCCTGATCACCACCCATTACCTCAGCGAAGCGGAACATTGCGACCGGCTCGCGCTCATGTATGCCGGCCGTATCGTGGCCGAAGGGACACCGGCGGATCTCAAAACCCAGGTCGAACGCGAAGTGGGGCAACTGCTGGAGATTGCCGTGGACAAGCCGGGTGCGGCACTGGCGCAGGTGACGGCCGCCGGGTTCACCGGTGCCGCGCTCTTCGGCACCAAGATCCATGTGCTCTCGCGCGATCCTTCTCGTGACGAGGCGCGTCTGCGGGAGGTGTT
>CAADGJ010000301.1 GCA_900696505.1 uncultured Nitrosospira sp. | reverse complement strand
GCCTCAAGATCGCCATATCGGGTACATGTCGCAGGATTATGCCTTGTTTCCGACTTATACCGTAGCGGGCAATATCGCCTATGGCTTGAGCCATCTGTCTTCCGCGGAACGCAACAAGCGGGTGGATGAAGTGATGGAGCTGTTTCAATTGCGCGGGTTGGAGCAGGCCAAACCCAGAGAACTATCCGGAGGACAACAGCAGCGCGTGGCGCTGGCGCGAGCCGTGGCGCCCCGGCCGTTGTTATTGCTGCTGGACGAACCGTTGTCTGCCTTGGACGCGCCGACTCGATTGCATTTGCGCGATGAACTCCGGTCGCTGCTGAAGCAGCTGGCCTTGCCGTCGATCATTGTGACGCACGACTGGGCCGAGGCCCTGACATTGGGTGATGTCATGGCGGTGATCAGTGCAGGCGACGTTCTGCAGGTCGGGGCGCCCATCGACGTGTTCAGCCGCCCGCAGAACGCGGACGTGGCGCGCGTCGTCGGTGTCGAAACGGTGGTAAAGGGCCGGGTGATCGAGGCCACCGGGGGCATGTTGCGCGTCAGCGTGAACGGGACGACCCTGATGGCGCTCGAGGCGGAGTCGGTCGGGCCTGACGTGTTCGCCTGTATCAGGGCGGAGGATGTGGTGCTCGAACAGGGGCGAGCCTCTGGAAGCAGCGCCCGTAATCACCTGACGGGCACGGTTCAATCGGTGATCATGCTGGGCGCTTCGGCGCGGGTCACTCTGGATTGTGGATTCCCCTTGGTCGCCACGGTGACCAGGTCGACGGTGGAGGAGTTCAAGCTGACCCAAGGGCTCGTGATCACTGCTGCGATCAAGGCCGGAGCGGTCCATCTGGTATCGAGGCAAGGCGATTAGAGGTGCGCTAGAAGGGACCGGTGATGCTGGCGCTGAACTTGTCGCGCACAATCGGCGTAGCCTCTTCAATGTTCAGGTGTTTTTGCAGAACATGGGCGACTGACCGCATCTTGTAGGTGCGCGGCGGACCGGTTTTTGCCTGTTCCGTGACCAGGACGTCGGCCACGCAGAGATAGATCACATCGTCACTTTGTGGCGGTGGCGCCATTCCTGGATACCCGCCGCGGCCGTTCATCGCCATGCGCATCATGGCATTCATGTCCGGCATGCCGCCTCCGCCCATCGCCATGGCGCGCATGGCTTGCGCGTTGAGACCACCCCCTGGCATTCCTGCAAACATCCCCCCCATGGCGTCCATGTCAAAGCCGCCGGCATTCGCGAGTGGCGTGCCTCCGCTGCCGATACCCGCCCCGAAGCCGGCTTTAGCCACGGCTTCCGGTCTTACGCCTTCACCTGCTTTGTGACAATAGGTGACCTGAGTTTGCAGCCAGTAGGCGGCCTCCATCGGATCCGCGACGACCTGGTAGCCTTTTGCTTTCAGCCGGGATGGAATATCCGTCGGGGTCGCCGTTTGGTTTTCAGACGTGTTGCGGATCTGCACGTAAATCGTTCGTGCGGCGCTAGGGGGCAGGAGAATCGAGCCATCATTGACAAGTCCCGAACGCAGGACATTACTGCAACCGGTCAGCATGAGCAGACCGACGAATAGGCTGAGAGCCCTGCTCATGGAGCGGATCGCCCTCATGTCAGCTGTGCTGCTCGGCATGATCAAAAGTGCCCTGCCACTGCTGCGCTGAGGCGTTGCTGCACTAAGGGAGTGGCTTCCTGCTCATCAAGTTTCTTTTGATGCACGTTGGCCGCCAGCCTGGTTTGGTAGACACCGGACGGAGGCGGGGTACCCGGTTGGGATACCGGAAGGCTTCCGCCGGTGGCACGCAAATCGGTGATTTGCAGATCGGCGATGCAGGCATAGTTAATGTTTTCATTAGCATTGGGGCGAGACGGTCCGCCAAACACACTCCCCATGGCGTTGCCAATCCCCTCAGCCGCGTTCAGCCCCAGGCTGGCAGCACCGCCGACCAGCGCACCCTGCGGCCCAGCCATACTGGCCATGCCCGTCAAACCATGGAGCCCGGACATGATGGAGCTGCCAATTCCCGATCCATACCCGCCGGCGACCATGTCTTCCACCGGTAATTCGATCTTGGTCTGGTTGCAATAGACGATGTTCGTAAGCACGACATAGGCCGCGGCTTGAGGATCAGGTACGACCTGGTATCCTTTCGCGCCCAGTCGTGCTCCCAGGTCGTGCAAGGATACGTCTTGGTTGTCGGACGAATTACGATTCTGAAGGAAAACGGTTCGGGCGGTCGAGGGCGCCAGCATGAGGCTGTTACTGGCCAAGAGATCTGTGTCTCGGACGTTGGCGCTGCAGCCGAAGGTGAGGAGGATAATAGCCAGGAAACCTCGGAGTGAGCCTCCTGCCATGATGCCGCTCCAGAACCTACAAACCCGCGTGGAAGTGAGACGAAGTCGCGGCGCGATTCTAGGTCAATGGTTCAGAGGTTTCAATGAAGAAAACGAGATTCTGCGAAAAAAATCCTCTCCCCAAAATCTGTGGATATCTCTGTTGATAGTCCTCCGGTCGAATGCGAACAGCACCGCTAATTCACGCCTCACACCAGGTTGCCTATTTATTGGGCATAGAGAACAGCCGCGCTGCGACCACAATATATGGTGGTGGTAGTGAAATGTGTATGTATTAGCATTCATATTTGTACGGCGGAGCAGGATTTTCAGTTTCTGGCTGTGGATACGCCTATTATTTCTCCGCCCTTCCCAAATGGCTCTTGACTTATGCACAGAAGCTTGTCGAATTCGCCGAAAATCTTCCGCCCCCGGCTCCAAAATCTGCGCTGGGAGAGGCGAACAAAATAGTCAAGAAAATGATTCGTGGATGGGTTGACAAGATCGTTCTCGGTGTGTAACCATTGGTTACATGATGACGCCGAAACAATTTCGAAATTGCCGGGAGCAGTTGGGACTCACGCAGGAGCAGCTGGCTGAGGCCTTGCGGACGACTCGCGTCTCTGTCGCTCGATACGAATCCGGAATGCGGCGTATCAGTGGAGCGGTCGAGGTTGCTATGACGCAACTGCTCAATCGATCCCAGGTGCTGATGGCCGGAATGGTCGCCGCGGGGGTGCCGATTGAACCGGTAGCCCAATCCGAGTGGGTGGATGTGCCTCCCAGCATGGTGCGGGCGGGAGAGACCTTCGCGCTCCGGGTGAAAGGCGAGTCTATGATCGAGGATGGCATTCTCCCCGGTGATCTGGTGGTGGTCAGGAAACAATCCACGGCGCATAACGGGCAGACGGTGGTCGCTCTGGTCAATGGGCAAGCAACCATTAAAACCTACTTCAAGCGGGAGCGGTCCATCGAACTTCATCCCGCCAATGCCTCGATGAAGCCTTTGCTGGTGGCACCCACGGATGAATTTGCCATCGAAGGGGTCCTGGTCGGGGTCATCCGCCATTGCGACAACGCGTAGTCCAAGGAGGGCACATAATGACTCAGCAGCAACACATCATGGTTGAACGTGTGGATGAACTCGAACGGATGATTGTCCGGTTGAATGGACGAATCGGGGAATTGCAGCGAGAGTTACATCTGACCAAAGGATTGACTCAAGGATGGAGTGGAAGTTCCCGGTTACGCACACTGCTAAGTGGAATGAAGTCCCATACGACGACCACACAACCCGTTCGAGAAAATAGGAGGGTCCAACGCCATGATGTCTGTCTCTTCTGAAAGGGATGCTGCGACAGCCGGTTGTTGTGCCGATTGCGGGCAGCTTGTGATGCGCAGAACGCCCCTGTCTGACTCGCAGACGAAGACCGTGCGTGAGGTCTGCATCCGCTGCCTGGTTTTCGCCTACCAGCGGCGGCAGTTTGAATCCGGCTGCTGCGGTTGAATGAATGGTAGGCGCGAAGCCAAGCCGAGCGGTAAAATGCACGCATTATCGCGCCTCCTCGGTCTTTCTTCCATTCGTGGTCGTGCCGCAATCGCCGTCTTCTTCGAAATAAGGCATTGCGGCCGATCACATCTCTCCTATTCCCCCTGATACCGACGTTTGTACGCCGCCTCTGTACGCTGTACCTGAATGCCTACTCGTACGTTGTGTAGGCTCCTTCTGGTAATCATCGCAGGCTACAGGCGTGCAACGAGAACAACTTCTCAATGCCAGTTTCGGTGGCGCGACCCCCTAGGCCTCATCCGATGAGGGCTATCCGAAAATTTCTCGAGTGAGTCCTATTGTTCAGGCTGAAAGATCACCATATGATGTTGATGCGCTGCCCGATGCCTCTCGTGACAACCGGGAGGCTAGGGATTTCTACAGCTTGCTTCGCAGCCTGTTCAGGATAGAAGTGGACATAAGCTTGGGTGAACAAACCAGCAGGCCTTATACGGCACGAAAGGGGTACTATGCGCGTATACCTATTGTGTTTCGTCGCACTATGGTGCCTGACTCAAAATATTAGCGTAGCGGCGGACAACACCGAATCCGATTTGTCGGAGACCGGTCGGTTGCTGGCCATCTTACTGGATTCCGGACGGGTGGCGATTGGACGCAACCAAACACTGATCAATGATCCTTCAAACGCGCAAACGGCATTTACTCCGGAATTGTTTGCCGCTCAAGCGACCGCCATTTTTAAAGAGCGCACCGGCCACAATTTGGATGACCTACCCAATGCCAATGTGCCGACCTTGGCGAAACGATTATTGGAACGCCTCATGATGGAGAGTAAGAAAACCGTAGAGAGCTATCAGCCTGTGCTCAACATGAAAGGGCTGAAATACAAAGGGCTCATTCCGGCTACCTTCGGCACGGAAACGGCGACGCGCTTTCAAAAGTGGTCCGGTGTCTATTTAAAGCAGACCGCCCCTGAGCACCTCGTTCGCAATGCTAACAATAAACCCGACTCTTTTGAGGCGGAACACATGAAGGAACTCAGCGAGGCCTCGTCCCAACGAAATAAGGAAACGGTGATCAGTAAGGTAGATGGCGGAAACAGCGTGCGAGTTCTCCTCCCGCTCTTTTATGAAAAGAATTGTTTGAGCTGCCATGGAGAACCAAAAGGCGAGCGGGATATCTCTGGCTATTCCAAGGAGGGAGGCAGGGAGGGGGAACTGGGCGGAGCGATCAGTGTGAAAATCGATATGAGCAAGCTCGCGGTTCGGTAATTCCCAGGATAATGCCTGCTAAACCCGTATAGATTAGGTGGTTCAATCACCGTTGGCGTGAACTGCGAAAGTAGTTACAAGGCAGTCATCACTGGCACCGATGTCGGTCATCTGCTGCGAGTAGTTTTTCACCTTGCGTGCATCACCTTCTTGTAAGGCGCCCTCTGCCAGCTTGGTCACTCAATTCCCCATGTGATCACCACGCTGCTACTGCAGCACCAGCACCAGAATCTCAATAAAACAGTACTTGAGAAGAAGAACGACTAAGTCCGCACAGGCCAGGCTTGATTACGGACATGAAAGTCGTGCTGTACGACTGGCATCAAGCGATGTGTTGGAAATATTTGGTGGCGGTGACCCGGATTGAACGGGTGACCCGCGGCTTATGAGT
>CAADGJ010000300.1 GCA_900696505.1 uncultured Nitrosospira sp. | reverse complement strand
TGGTTCCCAGTCCGCGCGTGCGTTCCCTACTGGTGCTGGGTTATCCGGACGTCTATGCCGCCGGTGATCATATCCCCGATATTCTCCGTGCGAAGCCGATCGGCCTCGAAGGGATGGACGATCGGCTGGTGGAGGACATGATCAAAATGAAAATTCACTCGGACGACGTCACGTTGCTGCCCGAAGGGCGGGGCTGGCTGCTTGCGGAGTTCGGCGGTGAGAGCAAGGACGAGGCGGATGGGCAGGCGCACCGCTGTATGGAACTCCTCCAGGCCGCCGGACACCCGCCCTCCATGAAGTTGTTTGATCGACGGCGAGACGAGCAGGTCATCTGGGCGGTCCGCGAATCAGGGCTTGGGGCGACGGCTCATGTGCCTGGAGAACAGGTGACCTGGGAAGGGTGGGAGGATTCGGCTGTCCCTGTAGAGCGCTTGGGCGATTACCTGAGGGCCTTGCGCCGTCTGTTCGAGAAATATCGCTATGCCTGTGCGCTGTACGGACATTTCGGGCAAGGCTGCGTACATACGAGAATCGATTTTGATCTGCAAACCAAGGAAGGGATCAGCCGGTTCCGGTCGTTTCTGTTCGAGGCGGCCGATCTCGTCAAGAGTTTCGGCGGTTCCCTTTCAGGAGAACATGGTGACGGCCAATCGCGCGCCGAGTTACTCCCGCGAATGTTCGGACCGGAACTCATAGGGGCGTTTGAAGAATTCAAGGCAATCTGGGATCCCGATGGAAAGATGAATCCGGGCAAGATCGTCCGGCCTTTCCGTGTCGATGAAAACCTGAGACTAGGGAGCGATTACCACCCGCCGGATCCTCAGACTGATTTTACCTTTCCGCAGGATGAATATAGTTTTTCACGAGCGACGCTTCGTTGCGTGGGGGTGGGTGAATGTCGCCGGCAGGCAGGGGGCACCATGTGCCCGAGTTACCGCGCGACGCGTGAGGAACTCCACTCGACTCGCGGGCGGGCACGCCTGTTGTTTGAAATGCTGGAAGGCGATCCCCTCACGCGCGGCTGGCGGAATGATACGGTGAAAGAAGCGCTCAGCCTCTGCCTGGCCTGCAAGGGGTGCAAGGGGGATTGCCCCGTCCATGTCGACATGGCGACCTACAAGGCCGAGTTTCTCGCCCATTATTACAAAGGGCGGTTGCGTCCTCGATCGGCCTATTCCATGGGATTGATCCACCGGTGGGCTAGATGGGCTTCGTGGGCGCCCGGCATGGCCAATTTCATCACGCAAACGCCTGGATTGTGCGACGTCGTCAAAATGCTGGGGGGTATTTCGCCCCACCGCAGAATGCCTCGCTTTGCAGCCGAGACGTTTCAGGCATGGCATCATCAGCGCGCGAAACGAGCAGGCGGTGGGCAACCGGTACTTCTTTGGCCGGACACGTTCAACAATTATTTTTACCCGGAGACAGCCAGGGCTGCGACCGAGGTGCTGGAGGCTGCCGGATGTGCCGTGTTCGTGCCGCAGATCAATCTCTGTTGCGGTCGACCGCTGTATGACTTCGGCATGCTGCGGCAAGCCAAGCGACACTTGCAGCAGATCTTGTGTGAATTAGCGTCCACGATCCGTAGCGGTATGCCGTTGGTGGTGCTGGAGCCCAGTTGTGCTGCCGTTTTTCGAGACGAGTTGGGCAACCTCCTCCCTCATGACGAGGATGCCAGACGCCTGGCGAAACAAACCTTCACGCTGGCGGAATTTATCGACAAACGTTTGCCGGACTGGGAACTACCTCAATCGCATCAATCGGTGGCAGTGCATGGCCATTGTCATCAAAAGGCCGTGATCGGCCTCGGTGCAGAAGAACGCGTACTGGATCGATTGGGGATGAATGTGCAGATGCTGGATACCGGGTGCTGCGGCATGGCCGGCTCTTTTGGTTTCAAACAGGAGCACTACGACCTATCCATGCAGATTGGAGAATTGGCCTTACTGCCGGCCGTCAGGAATGCCGCCACCGGTACGATTGTGCTCTCGGATGGCTTCAGTTGCAGACAGCAGATCGAGCAATCGACCGATCGGCATGGAATGCATCTGGCCGAAGTCATTCATCAGGCAATGGGAAACACACGATTGCACGTTTCGGCCTAGCATGAACCTAGCGATGTGCCGATAAAGATGGGGAAGTGATTGCTCGATGACGTCCTCGAAGACATTGATCGCGGTGGTGCTCATTTGCCTGATCGGGACGGGTATGCTGAATAGCCGGCCGGTTTTAGGCGAATGGTATGTCGCCGGTCAGTTCGGAGCGAATTTTGCCGATCAAGTGAGTGACATTCACGGAACCGGCAATCTCAGCGGCTTTCGCGCGCCGGATTTTGATTTGCAGAGCTCGCTGCTGTATGGAGCAAAGGTCGGGAACTTTCCGGGAAACGGATGGTTCGGTCTGGAGTTAGACGTCTTTCACAGTACGCCGCACGTCAAGAACCTCGATGATGTGCCGGGCTTTCACATGCGAGTGACGAACGTCGGCGTCAATCTGCTGGCCCGATACCCTGGAGTGACCTTTCAGCCCTATGCTGGAATCGGCGCGGGAGTGGCCATCGCACGAATCGGCGATTCGGCTACGACCAGAGGCAGTACCGATGCATCTTCGGCGTTGAATTTACTGGTGGGGATCAGGGCATTCGTGACGCCATATGTGGCCCTGTTCACCGAATACAAGTACAGCCAATCCACCTTTGAATTCAGTCATGCCTTCGGAGCGTCGAGCGGGTTTAGTGGAAATTATGATGCCCACATCTTGGTTACCGGCTTGTCATACCATTTTTAAGAAATGCTATTGGGCCACAGCAGCGCTCTTCCTGTCTGCGTGGCTTCTCAGCGGGTGCGCGCAAAGTGCGCATCAGACCGGGCGCGATCTGCTGGATCAGATTCTGCCGGATCAGCTGCAGCAACAGATTGATCCCACTGTCACGTTTCCAGAGCTGAAAGCCAATCCTTCCGCCTATCAGGGCAAAACGATCATGGTCAGTGGCATTGTGGTGAAGAGTAAGCGGAGGAAGGATCAGACGGAGATTGAGGTCTTGCAGATCCCGACAGGAACCGGGGCTGTGCCCAGCAAGGATCGTGCGCGCTCTCAGGGAAGATTTCTTGCCGTAAAGAGCGGTGAATTTCTCGACCCAGCCGTAGTCGACGCAGGGACGCCGGTGACGGTCGTCGGTGAAGTGGGACCGCCGGTCACCAGGCCGATGGACGACGGGGAATACACCTATCCCGTTCTCGCCATCACACATCTCGTTGATTGGGATGAGGTCAATCCAGCTATGCGTTCCGCCCCGTATGCCTATCCGTATGGACGCTCGATGTATGCCTATCCCTATTCCTATTGGGGGCCGGGGGGCTGGTACGGGGGCTATCCTGGGTATGGGTACGGATATCCCTATTACGGTTTCTATGGCTTCGGTGGAGGATCCTCCGCGCCGGCCGCCCCGCCACCGGCAGATGCTCCTCCGCAGTTCAATAAGTGATGGGGCAATCGACCATCGCTTTGCAGGAGTGATATGAGTCTTCGTCAATACTGGAAGAAGCGAAACTTCCGCAACACTCCCGAGCCGCGAGGAAAAGAAACGCCGGCGGGAGCCCGGCTCCAGTTTGTCATTCAACAACACGCCGCAAGCCGGCTCCATTACGACTTTCGCCTGGAGTTGGATGGCACATTGAAAAGTTGGGCGGTTCCCAAAGGGCCGAGTCTGGATCCGGCACAGAAGCGGCTGGCGGTCCATGTCGAGGACCATCCACTGGACTATGCGTCCTTCGAAGGCATCATTCCGGAGAAACAGTATGGCGCGGGCACGGTGTTGCTCTGGGATCGGGGCTACTGGGAACCGATCGGTGATCCGAAAGCAGACTATCGGCGAGGCCGACTTAAATTCACCTTACACGGGGAAAAGCTGCAGGGGATCTGGAACCTGGTACGCATGGGCGGCCGCGAAGAAGCAGGGAAAGAGAATTGGCTGCTGATCAAAGAGAATGACGCTGAAGCCAAGCGCGGGGCGAAGAGCCGCGTGACTGACCGTTTGATGAGCAGCGTCGCCAGCGGCAGGAGTATGGAGCAAATTGCCACCGGAGAGCATGCGGTGTGGCATTCGAACCGGTCCTCGACCTCATCGGCAAAGAAACGTGCCGTCTCCCGCCCGGTAAAGAAATCTCCTGCGGCCGGCGCCCGGAAGGCCGCACAGGAAGAGTGGATCGTTCCACAATTGGCGACATTGGTGACTGCTTCTCCGGAAGGGGAAGACTGGGTTCACGAACTCAAATATGACGGATACAGAATATTGTGCCGCCTGAAAGACGGTCAGGTGAGGCTCCTGACGAGAAACGGCCATGACTGGACCGCGAAGCTGCCTCATATCGCCGCAGCACTAACAGATTTGCCCGCACAGGCGGCCTGGTTCGACGGCGAGGTCGTGGCGTTGTCGCCGGATGGTCGCATCAGCTTCCAGCTATTGCAGAATGCGTTCGATGCGCACTCGGACAGTGATCTGCTCTATTACGTGTTCGACCTGCTCTATCTGAATGGCTACGATCTGCGGGAGGTGCCGCTCCTGGAGCGCAAGCGGCTTCTGTCGGCCCTACTGAAAGACCGACCGTCGTCTTCCTTGATTCAGTACAGCGATCATATTACCGGCAGGGGCGACGTCGCATTCGCCGAGGCCTGTCGGAGCGGGATGGAGGGATTGATCGCCAAACGAGCCGATGCTCCGTATCTTTCGGGCAGAAACCGCAATTGGGTCAAGGTGAAATGCGGGCAGCGGCAGGAATTCGTGATCGGAGGATTTACTGACCCCTCCGGTTCACGGAGCGCCTTCGGTGCCCTGCTTCTTGGTGTTTATGATGCGCAGGGGCGGCTGCAATTTTCCGGACGCACTGGGACGGGATTTACGGA
>CAADGJ010000299.1 GCA_900696505.1 uncultured Nitrosospira sp. | reverse complement strand
GGGGTGGACAGCCCTCGCTTGGTGATTTTGATGTACAAGTGCTCGCCCTCTCCGCAGGGGAGATACAGGGGGCGCTCATCCACACAAAAGTCTTCCGGTGTACTGCGAATGCGTCCGCCGAGCGCAGGGACAGACGCGGTCAAATAGGGTACCGTATCATCGAGCCACGAGGGAGTCGGCATGAGTTTCCTTTATGATTCCTGAAAGATTACACTTCATGTCATTTGGTTAGGCACGGCGACCACCCGTGTTATACTGCTTTGAGATAGTCTCCACCGCCAACCATCCTGCTGGACGCACTTCCGATGCGTAGACGCGTTGTTCATACCGGCTGTGCGATTATGTGCTTCTTCTGCGCCTGCACGGTCTTGCAGGCCCGATCAGCGACGGCGGCCGCCCGACCAATTGGAATCGACGTCTTCGCCCAGCTCACCCAGCACATTAAACGTCAGGCTGACACCGACAAAGAGGCCTTTGCGATTGCCAGCCAATGCATGAATTTTTTTTACAAGCAACAGCGGCATAAGCCCGCCCCGCCCGCCGTGCAACAGATTGCCTGGATTCCCGCAGAGTCCTCTGAACTCGCTGCGGCGGATTCAGACGCACAGGAGGCGGATTGCCGCAAGCGGTATCCCGAAGGACTCGATGCCGTTCGCACCGATTTTCAACGCACTCAGGCGTTGCTCTCCCTCAGCCTCACCTTTTACGAATTCGCCCTGGTCGGTGATGGCGACGACAATTCGTTATACAACGCCCGTGAACTCCACGACATCCTTGTGGCATTGAACCTCTCCGCCGAGCCTTCCCTGGGTGCCGCGGCCCATCTGCGTTCGCTCACCGCGCACTTCGATTCCCTGCACGAGGCGCGTGGGATGGAAGCGCTCATGGCAGGCATGGGCAAACTCTACGATCAAGGCTATCGCGTCACCACCGCCGACAAAGCACACTTGAATCGAGTGATGGAATGATCTCCACGGTGATGCGATGGCAGGAGCTGGCACGCGTCTGGATTGGCCATTGGCTCAGTCGACCATTTCACCATCTGTTCAATTTGATCCCGGGAGTGGAGATCGGTTTATCGGCAACAGTCGTGACCCGGCTTCCGCTCACCCATGCGCCGCTGGCCGGACGACGCGCCGTCCATTTGAGCGATCTACATCTGGACCGTTACCGCCCCCGGCACCGCGCCCTGATTCGAGCGGTGGCGGACCTGAAGCCTGATTGGATCTTCATTACCGGCGATCTGGTCAACGTCCGGGATGGACTTCCCCATCTGCTTCGCTTTCTCACGGAACTGCGCCGCCTGGCCCCCGTCTACGTCACCCTCGGAAACCACGATCACTATAGCGGCATCCGTATCGATGAGTTTGCCGAGCAATTCGACCGCCGCAAGGTCACGTTGCTGCTCAACCAGGTGACGTTCATTCGAGTAGCCACCGGCGAACTGGCGATCGTCGGGCTGGATGACCCGTCACTCCATCGCGCGGACCTTCGCTGCGTGCCTTCGGCACAGCCTGGGCGTTTCACCCTGGTGCTGGCGCACGCGCCCAACATTCTGGATCAGCTGCAGCCCGAGCACCACACCGATCTGACGCTCTGCGGCCATAGCCATGCCGGCCAATGGCAAATTCCCGGCATCCCGACATTCTGGCTACCGCCCGGTTGTCATGGACGAACTCACGGGATGTATGAAAAAGGCGGCCACCGTTTATACGTCAATCGCGGACTGGGTTGGTCGGTCCTGCCCATGCGCGTGAATTGCACACCAGAAATTGTGCTCCTCGAGTGGGCCGCTTGAACGACTGACTGTCCCTCTCTATCTCCCTACCCACATTAACGAATGCGCTCCAACGCCTCACGTGCCCGGCTCCGCACGGTTTGATCCCAATCTTCCTTACTGACATAGGCCAACTTGTCCTTGGCTGCCGTCGCGCGCAGGCGGCCGAGTCCCAAGGCGGCACTCGATCGCACATAGGCATGATCGTCTTCCAACGCCTTCAGAAGATGCGGCACGACCGTCTCATCCCCGATGACGCCCAGATGGCTGGCCGCCATGCCCCGCACTTGATGTTGTTTATCGCCCAGAGCCCGTTTGAGTGTCGTCAGAAACAATTCCTGAAAGCGTGGCGCAATGGCCTCAAGGCCCACGCGCCGGTATTCATTCACTTCAATCACCGCAAACGCCAGCTGCAGTCGTTTGTCGGCCGCGGTCTGGCTCTCGAACAACTTGATCAACCGAGCGCGCTGCTGATTTCGCGTGCGGCGTGCGCGAATCTTTCCGACCAGCATCCATACGAAGACCAGCACCGCCAGCACCAAGGCCGCCAGCGGGAGCGCCTGATCGATGATCAGATCCTGCATCTCCGGCGACAGGCGCTTCCACACCCAGACGCCGGACACGACAAGACCCAGCAGGAGAAACACGGCGGTCAGATTGGCTTGTCCTGATTGTGAGTGACGCGGCATGGCAGGCGACATGATAGGGGGGCGGTCCTTGCGGCGTCAACGCAAGGCCTGTGAACGACTCTTGACAGCTGCCCTCGCGGATGACTAGTCTCGCCCGCGATGGACCTCCCGGACCTGAAAGACGATCCTCATCTCAAAGTGCTCCGCCCCCTGGTCGAGACCTATCTCGCATTTTGGCGCGCGGACAGCCGCCATGTGCGTTCGCTTCGGCTCACCCCGTCACAATTCGACGTGATCGCGACGCTCGGTGACACGAAGGGACTCACCTGCGCGGAACTCTCCACGGCTACCTTGGTAACCAAGGGCACACTCACCGGTGTACTGGACCGGCTGGAAGCCAAAGGACTGATTCGCCGAACACCAGTGGCTGATGATCGCCGAAGCACCCGTATTTGCCTGACCGCCAAGGGCAACAAGCTGTTTCAGACGACCTTCGCCGCCCACATTGCGTTCCTTCGCCCCTTTTTCCAACGCGCGCTCTCCGCCGCCGACGCCGATCAGTTGCGCACCCTGCTCCTGCGTCTCCATCGAAGTTTCCAGGAGAAACCGGTCGCATGATCCGCCTCACGGTGCTGGGGTCAGGAACCAATGTTCACCCCACACGCGCGGCCGCCGGATACCTTCTTCAAACCGATCAGACATTCCTGTTGGATTTCGGACCGCGCACACTCTCCAATTTGATAAAGAGCGGGGTCGATCGCCACAGCATCACCCATATTCTGTTTTCCCATTTCCATGCCGACCACTTCGCCGATTTTATTCCCTTCTTCTTTGATGCTGTGATCTTCTGCAAATACCAAGGCGGGACCAGACCGCCCCTGACGCTCATCGGTCCACACGGCACCGCCACCTTGATGCGGTCCATGATGACGACGTTCCCGAGTTTCGATCGCCCGCCCTTCCGAGTCACTATCCGCGAAGTGGCCGATCGCAGCATCCGGATCGGCGAGACGCGCATCACCCCCGCTACCGTCACTCACGCCCCCAAACTGCATTGCGTAGGATACCGTGTCGAGTATCAGGGCCATGCCGTGGCCTATTCGGGGGATTCTCAATATTGCGAGAGCCTGGTGCGACTCTGCCATGAGGCTGATTTCGCCGTGCTCGATTGCTCGTTTCCTGAAAACCGGCCCGGCGCCGGGCATTTACACGCAGGCCTTTGCGGCCGCGTCGCCCAGGAAGCCGGCGTCAACCAGCTGGTCCTGTCACATTTTTATCCGATCGCCGAACAATATGATGTCCGCGCGCAGGCGAAACACTACTTTCCTGGACGAGTCAGAATAGCGCGGGACCTGCTCAAGCTGCGGAGCTAGTCGAGACACAGCCTCTGCACGATGGGAGAAACCTGAAGGGGAGAAACCCGGCTTACGTTGAGGATCTGAATGAGGCGAGAACGACGCTGGTGGCCGTGTTCAGCTTCCTGCTACAACCCTTCTTCGCGCTGTTCACAGCCCAGGATTTCCACGAACCGTGGTAAGCGGTGCTTTTTCAGCGGCTCATCGAGCTTATTGTAGATGGCGAGGAGATTTTTGATCATCCGGGCCAGAATAGCTCGGGTCGGGCTTTTCTGCAGGAAACGATCTTCAAAGCCGTAGCCGGCTTCGGTCAGGAACCGCGCGCAGTTCTTTTCGGTCAACAGCGCCCCGCCGTTGAAACAATCGATGAAAATTTTGTACCGATCCGAATCGAATTTCACCAGGAAGTGGCCGGGCATCCCGATGCCATGCACCGGCAACTGCAACCGCCTACCGATCAGCAGGTAGACGGTCGAGAGGCTGATCGGAATGCCGGTCCGGCGGTCCATGACGCAATTCAGATAGCTGTTTTCGACTTCGTAATAATTTTTGGTGTTCCCTTTGAACCCGGCCTCGGTGAAGAGATACCGATTTAAGGCTCTGACCGTCTCTTCGCCGGATACACGGGACCCGATCTGCTCCCGGACATCCTGCGCCATACGATCCAATTGCCGCCGGTAGGCCTGCACATCCAGCGTGGGATACGCATACCGCGCGAGGATGAAGGCGCCGGTTTCCAGATCGACCTGATCATCCGGAAAGGCGATCAGATCGCGGAGCTCTTCTTCCAACCTCGCGCCGCGAATTTCCTCCAGCACGGTGACGATACGATCGGCCATCTCCGGCTGCTCGATTTCCGCCTCCTGAAGCAGCGGAACAGCGCAGTCGCCGAAATCGATCAGTTTGCCGCTGATCGTTTTGACAATCCGTTCATCCTCGTCACCAAGGAGCCGGATCAGGGCGCGGATTTGGCTTTCGTTCACGAACATGGAAGATCCTCGAGGCGTCACCGTGCTCACCCGATCGCCCGCCGGAACGCCTTCGCACCACCATAGAGACACAGCGCATCGAACAACACCATCACGCCGATGACCATTCCGACATGAGGCAACGCCTCGGCCCATCCCTGAAGAATGAGCGGACGGACGGCATCAATGGCCCAGGTCATCGGATTGAATTGGGCGAGAAATCCCATCCAGCCCGGCATGGCCGCCAAGGGCACGAGGGCGGAGCTCAAGAAAATCATGGGCAGCGAAAGGAAGCCCAGCACGGAAAAGAAGTCGCCGTGGCTCTTCACGGAAAACGCCATGGCCATCGAGATGGCCGTTAAGCCGACTCCGAACATCATGCCGATGAGCAAAATCGTCGCTACTCCCGCCAGGCCGGTCACCGGCTGCACGCCGAATAGCCAGGCCACCGCCAAGATGACGAGGACCTGTAGCGACGTGATGGTGGTGACAAAGATGAAGCGGCTCAGGATAACGGAGGTTCGATGGATCGGCGTGGACATCAGGCGTTCGAGAAACCCGTTTTCCTTATCGAAAAGGAGGTCGACGCCGCCGGCCAAGCCGTTATTGAGCACCGTCATGACCACCACTCCGGCAGTCAGAAAACTAATGTAACTCGACGATTGAGTCACCTGCAGATCCGCCGCGCGTTGAAACAGGTTGCCGAAGAAGATCAGCCAGAACAACATCGGCTGCACGAGCGTAAACAGCATGCTGAACTTTTCCCGGCTCAGCCGCCGCACCCAGCGCATAGTCAACGCCCGAATCTCCTGCCAATATTCTTTCATATCCCGATCTGCATGCTCCCCGGCGACAGTTAGGCGTCTTCGGCCTTCGGATGGTCATCCTTGATAGATCGCCCTGTATGGGCAATAAACACGTCATCCAACCGAGGCCGATGATAATCGATGAACTCCAGCTGGCACGTCAGGCGATTCGCCGCTTCAAGAATAGCGGGCAACGCTTTCTCGGGCGAATCCACCCGAATGTCGAGCCCGTTTGCGGTCACCGTGACGGCACGAATGGCCGGAAGATCCCTGATGGCAGCCGCGAGCTTCTCGACGCGATCATGTTCACGCACCGTCAGCGACACGAGGTCTCCGCCCAACCCGACTTTCAGTTCGTTGGGAGCGCCCAGCGCTTTAATTCGACCTCCGTCGATGATGGCAATCCGGTCGCACAGCTGATCGGCCTCATCCAAATAGTTGGTGGTCATGACCACCGTAATCCCGCGCTCCCGCATGGCGCGCACATGGTCCCAGATGCGCAAACGGCTTTGCACGTCCAGCCCGAGTGTCGGCTCGTCGAGAAACAGAATTTTGGGATCGGGCAATAACCCGCAGGCAATGTCCAGCTTGCGCTTCATCCCACCGGAATAGGTCTTCGCCGGACGGTCCGCCTGCTGTTCCAGTTCCACCAATTTTAACAGCTGGGGGATGCGTCCTGCGGCGTCTTCCTGAGAGAGATGGTAGAGGTCGGCGAGGAGTTCGAGGTGTTCCCGGCCGGTCAAGAACCGGTCGATGGCCCGTTCCTGCGGCACATAGCCGATTGTCTGCCGGACACGGTCCGCATCCTTCACCGAATCGAGGCCGAAAATTTTGGCCGATCCGGACGTGGGATTGAGCAGGGTGATCAGAATTCGCAGCGTGGTGCTCTTGCCCGCGCCGTTCGGACCGAGCAGACCGAAGATCTCTCCGGTGTAAACTTGAAACGAGAGGTCCTCGACAGCCCGAACCTTGTCGTAGGTCTTCCCGAGGTGGGATACGTCAATAGCCACCGGCCGCGACATCAGCCCCATCCTCCGGCACCGCGCCGCTCCGCCAGCTTGAATTGAATCAAATCGCTCAGACGGCGGGCCTGTTGCGGCACATGCTCTGCTTCCAGCAGGAACTGTTTTTCCAACGGTGTACAGTCGAGATAGGTAGAGAGCGAATTCACGAACACCTCGTCGCTCACGTCGGGTCGGATCAAGCTGTGCAGCGGGGAGGCCTCCTCATCGGCTTTCAGATATTCATCAAGCACCCCCATCAGGTACCGTCGCAGAGCTTGGTCCAGGGATAACGACCCGTCGCGCGGCTTCAACGTGACGCGGGCTTCACGATAGCTTTTCTCGAAGAACTCTTCATGAATTTCGTAGCGCTCCAGGCCTTGCAGCAGGATGTTGGACCGGCCATCGGGGAGCATTTGAACACTCGCCAATCGCCCGACACAGCCGATGGAGAAAATGGGAGGATTCCCTTCGTACTGTTCCTCCCAACCTTCCTTTAATAAGGCCATGCCGATACATTGCCCTGCCGCCGCCGCATCCGCTACCATCTGGCGGTATCGCGGCTCGAATACATGGAGCGGGAGATAGGTCTTCGGAAAGAAAACGACGTTAGGCAGAGGGAACAAGGGAATGCGTTCCGGGACAGGAAACGGCTGGACCTTTCCCGACAACTCCCGGTTCGACGGCTCACGTTCAGGCTCAGGAAACATGGCTCACGATAGCTGATGCTTTGCAAAATTGTCAACGCTGCCACCGGGCCGCATCTCGCTCTCAAACATCACAAAACATGCATGGATACTGGCGTTTTATCGACTGTCCATCAAAAAAGACAGTGGGCCCAGGACAGACCTGAAGCACTGACCTGCACGACTGGTCGCTGATGTATCTCATGACACCATTACGTCTCGGTTGCACGATTCGCCTTCTACTCCTGGCAGTTCTCCCCGTCACTGCACAGGCCGTGGCGACGAATGAGACGGTTCACGCCTTCGACATGGCGACACCGGGGTATCAGTATCGATTTCCACACGACCACGGCGCGCACGAACGATTTCGGACTGAATGGTGGTATTACACTGGCCACGTCGTGGCGGCTGATGGCCATCGATTCGGGTTTGAACTCACCTTCTTTCGCCGAGGCATGCCTCCAGACCAGGTGCAGACGCTTCCGTCCAGATGGTCCATTCAGCAGCTCTACCTGGCCCATCTCGCTCTGACCGACCTGGATGCCGGCCGATTTTATTATGCCGACAAAGTCAGTCGCGAAGGCCTCGGCAAGGCCGGCGCGGACACAGACCGGTTACACGTGTGGGTGGACCGCTGGTCCCTGCTCACCAATGATCCAGCAGCATCGCGCCACCAGCTTCAGGCGGCGACCGACAGCGTGGCGATCAATCTCACGGTCATCCCGAAAAAACCGCCGGTCATACATGGGCACGATGGCCTCAGCCGAAAAGGCGCCGATCCGGGACAGGCCTCGCACTATTATTCGCTCACTCACCTCGCAACCGAAGGGCAGATTCGAGTCGGCACCGAAACCTTTGCCGTCACGGGCCTCAGCTGGATGGATCATGAATTCGGCTCCGCCGATCTGGGACTGAATGTGGTGGGATGGGATTGGTTCAGCCTTCAGTTGAGCGATTCCACCGAACTGATGTGGTATTCCTTGCGACGCGCCGACGGATCGAGCGATCCGGTCTCGAGTGGCACGCTGGTCCTGGCCGACGGACGCGCGCACGCACTCGACGCGCAGGACCTCAACATCGAACCACTGGCCCACTGGACCAGCCCGCGATCCAACGGACGGTACCCGCAGCGATGGCGACTCACCTCGGCTACGATGGGATTGGATGTGACTGTGGAGTCGCTCCTCGCGGACCAGGAATTGGATACGGCTCGGAGCACAGGCGTGACCTATTGGGAAGGCGCGGTGTCGGTCTCCGGTCAGGTGCGAGGCGCACCGGTCACAGGACGCGGCTATGTCGAGATGACCGGCTATGCGGAACGTTTCACGCCAAAACTCTAGCGCTTCAGGCCTTCGGGACGATGTCTCACCTTGACTCAGTCGCGACGCTGTGGTTAGGTCTGCGACCACTGTGATGTCCCAACGAATTCGAATAGCGACCCTGCTTCGGCGGTCGATTTGCCTCCTCAGCTTTCTGCTTCTGGCCTGCGGCAGTCGTGAATCGGCCGTGGTGTCGATCGCGCTCCATCCGTCAAACCCCAATATTGTCTATGTCGCCACGAACGATGCCGTGCACAAGACCCGGGACGGCGGAGCGACCTGGGAACAGTTTCCAGCGTTCACCGCCCGCCGCGTCACGACGCTGGCCATAGATCCCACGCTTCCCGCCACCGTGTACGCCGGGACCATGGGCGACGCCATTTATAAGAGTCCGGACGGCGGCCAGCATTGGCTTCCCCACAACGTCGGGCTCAAAGAGCATGTGTCGTTCATCAATGAAATCATCTTCCATCCCGACAACACGGAACTCATTTACCTCGCCACCACGGTCGGCGCCTTCATCTCCAAAAACGGCGGGCGCGAATGGGAAGAACGGATGGCCGGGATGAAGGAAGTGCACATCGTGACGTGCATTACCATGGACCATCAACACCCCCGGGTCTTGTACGCGGGAACGACGGGCGGCACCTATCGCAGTGAAGACGGTGGTACAAGCTGGCAAAAAAAGAATACCGGGCTCATTCCCGAGGATGTGCTGAACGCAGCCATGGCGTTGGGCGTGAATATGCTGGCGGTTGATCCGCGGAACTCCGAAGTGGTCTACGCCGCGACCACCAAGGGGCTGTTTCGATCAGCGAATCGCGGAGAGTCTTGGGAACAGATCGGCCAAGGATTGTCGAACCAATTCATCAGTACGCTGGCGCTGCATCCCATGGATGCAAATATTTTCTACATCGGTGGCCCGGACGGTGTGCGAAAAACCACCGATGGCGGAAAAACCTGGCAATCACAGAATGAGGGACTCACCACGACGAATATCCGCACGATCAGCCTCAGCCCGAGTGATCCTCAGCTGCTCTACCTCGGCACCAATGGTAGCGGGCTCTACCGCTCGACCGACGGGGGACAACATTGGGCGCCGATTCCCCTCACGGGACCACAGCAACCCCCACCCGCGTCATAACGAGGCTCGCTGGACTACCGATGCCGACACTCCTGTTGATCCGACATGGGGAAACCGACTGGAATCGATCGGGACAAGTCATGGGAAACCAGCCGATTCCTCTGAACGAGACCGGCGAACAACAAGCCCTCGCGTGCGCGGAGATGCTGGCGCAGACACCCATTGCAGGCATCGTGACCAGCCCTGTGCTACGGGCGGTACAAACCGCCCACATCGTCGGACGTCGCCATGCAGCGCCCGTGCATCATGCCCCGGGACTGAGCGAGATCGGCGTGGGAAACTGGATCAATCGCTACTGGAAGGATTTGGCGGATGATCCCGCCAAGCGCGACTGGTATCTGCACCCGGACCGGGCCCGCCCTTCAGGCGGTGAAACGCTCTGCGAAGTGCAACAGCGTGCCGTCGCAGCAGTCGAACAGGCGCTGCAAGTGGCGCAAGATGGACCCTACGTGTTTGTGTCCCATGGCGACGTCATTCGGGCGTTGCTAGCCCATTATCTCCGGCTCGACTTGAATGCGCTGCGCCAGGCGCGCATCGACCATGCAGGGGTCAGCGGCATCGAGGTGACTGAAGCCGCCGCCCACCTGCTGTTCCTCAATCATCGCCCAGGCCTCCCCAGGCTGGTCTGAACCACACTCCACGCCGTTACTGGTGCGCAGATGCTCCCTCCGCGCCTTTTCCGTAGTAGCGGCTGCCATACCGCTTCAGTTCTTCGGACAAGGCGGTCCATTCCTCAGCCGTCAACAAGGCTTTCATCTTGAACCGAAGGCCCAAGATCTTTGCCGAGGAACGCATCCGGCTGTTATTCAATTCGTCGAGGATTTTGGTGAACTCCTCGGGCGCAGCCGAATAGTTCGCGTTCAACTCATAGAGCGCGCGATGAAACTGGCGATGTTGTTCCCGAGCCGACTTGATCTCGGCGATCATTTCGCCCATCACCACATTCACCTGCTTGACGGTTTCCGGATTCTTGACGTGTTTTTCCACCAGGCCGCTCACATCCTGAGAAGCCTTGCCCCAATAATAGTCGCCCTTGGCATGCTCATAACTTCCATGGTGGTGGGAACAACCGGTCAGTCCGGTCAACAGCACACCGACAAGAAGACACAGGGATCGAACGCTCATCACAACCTCCATTGAAAAAAATGACTGTGTCGCATGAAAACGCGTTGCGCCGCAGCGCCTTCCTCCCGTAAGCTTTCCGAACACCTGACAGGGCAAGGAGTACGGGTATGGGCGAACAGAAGGCCCCTCGACGCGGAACAGGGCCGGTCGAATCACTCCGGGACGAATTCCGTCAACACCTCGACGTCTTTTACAGCCGCCTCAAACTGGCCGCCCCCTACGACAGCGTCGAAAAGGCCTTGGGCACGCTCACCACCACGCTCAAAGCGTTACCGCCTGAGGAACTGCAACGTCTGGGCGCAGACCAGACCCAGCGATGGGCTCACTTTCGGCAGGCCTTCGTCGATTCGGGCCTGATCCAGAAACACCGGGGAATTATTGCAGGCCTGGCACGATCCAGCGCCTCACCAGATCTGCCACCCGAATTCAACCATCTGCTCGATCTGTATCGCCCCAAAACTTAGCTGGCAGGTTCACAACGGCGTGCCGGATTCAGGCGATCTTCTGGGCGAATCAGGGGCGCGATGCTGCCCCTTCATTGGCCAACGCGATATCTCTCAGTTCCGTGTACACGAGCATCAGCCGCGTGTTTTCGATACGATAGGCTACCGTGACCGTCAGCAACCCAAAGGCGACGACGATCAATCCAACTCCGGTCACGCCAATCCCCAGCAGCACACTTCCCAATGACTCGAGCCCGCCCTGCAACACGTAGGTGATGAGGAACCCGAGCGTTCCGAATCCCACGAGACTGAACCAAAGGAACGTCAAGATCGAGGACG
>CAADGJ010000298.1 GCA_900696505.1 uncultured Nitrosospira sp. | reverse complement strand
TTTCACGCGGCTTTCTATCCGGCGTTGGGTGGCACCGCCGCTCGCAGGCGTTTGGCCAATGTCACGAGATAGGACCGGTAACATTCGACCTCGTCGCTGAACTCTTCGATCAGATCGTTGGTAAACGACATCCCGGGCTTCTTCCGGGACAGGCCATCCGCCTCAGCCTGTCCGGCATGCTGCTGAAGCAACGCCACCGTGCGAATCTTCCACTGGCCCACACGTTCTGTGCCCAGGGTGGTGTTGAAGTCCTGGATGGTCCGCTTCTCGATTCCGTCCAACTCCTTCACCTGTTGGTCAATGATGGTTGCTGCGGAAGAGCCTGCGTCTGACATGGAGATGATGCCTCTTTCCTATCGGGACAATGAATGAACAGGGGACCAGGATTTGGCCAAACGAGCCGCCACCTTCACTGCCTCCAGCAGGCTTCCATGCTCGGCGACCCCTTTGCCCGCAATATCGTACGCCGTTCCATGGTCGACCGAGGTGCGGATAATCGGCAGGCCCACCGTCAAATTCACACAGGTGCCGAAGGCCACCAACTTGAGGGGGATTAAACCTTGATCGTGGTACATCGCCACAACCCCATCATAATCGCCGCGGGCGGCTTTGCCGAACAGGGTATCGGCAGGCAGTGGATCGCTGGCGTTGATCCCGGTCGCCCGGGCCAATTTGATGGCTGGCGCAATACTGGTCTGCTCCTCATTTCCGAATAAGCCGTGTTCACCTGCATGAGGATTCAACGCCGCAACGCCGATCTTCGGGCGTGCGATGCCGAAATACTTCGTCAGGCCAAGATGGGCCAGACGAATGGCTTTGGCAATGCGCTGCGTGGTCAGGAGCGGAGACAGGGCATGGATTGCGACATGGGTCGTGGTGAACATAATTTTTAAGGGCCCGCCCACGATCATCATTCCAAATTCTTTCGTCTTCGTCAGATCCGCCAGCAGTTCCGTGTGCCCCGGGTAATGAAAGCCGGCCATGTTCATCGCTTCTTTATTGATGGGCGCAGTGACGATTCCGCCCACGCTCCCCGCCTGCGCCAATTCGACGGCTTCTCTGATAAATGCGATGGAGGCCGCCCCGGTCACTGCCGACGCCACGCCCAGGCGAAATTTCGGCAGCGGACGTTCCAACGGATCGGCGACAGCGACCTGACCGGGCCTCACTCGTGCACCGCTCGCCGGATCAAACGTCACCACGTCCAACGGCAAATCCAGCCACTTGATCGTGCGTTCCATGACCGGGCGGGAGCCGATGACCACCGGTTGACAGAGCCGCGTGAGCGCCTTGTCGGCCAAGGCCTTCGCAATGACCTCGGGGCCGATGCCGGCCGGATCGCCCATCGTGAGACCCAACACGGGACGGAGCGAGTGTTGTGAATGCTTACGAGCCATGGGTGTACAAGAATAACGTGTACCCAAGGTACAGCAGCGCGCTGCCGCTGAGCAACCAGGGGCGCCAGTGCCCTGACCACAGGGCCTGTAACAGGCTCATGCTCATCGCCACGACCGCAAGGACCATCGTCGCCAGTGCCGTTGTACCCAAGGTCCATTCGGTCCCAAGCAATCCGACGGAGACGGGGATCGATCCCTGGAACACCATCGCACCGGTCACGTTCCCCACCGCCAGCCGATCCTTTTTCCGGTACAACCACAAAAAGCTATTGGACATCTCAGGCAATTCCGTAGCCAGCGGAGCGATCAACAATGCGAGGATGAGCGGCGAGACCTGGAGTTGGGCAGAAATGGAGGTGGCAGCCGTCACAAACAGATGAGCGCCTCCAACCAACCCCAGCAACCCGACGATGCCTTGCGCCCCGATCACCAGATAGGAGGGCTTAGCGGAGCGCCGCGCGAAGAGCAGCGGCTCGAGTTCGTCGCCGCCCTCACTTTCTTCGTCCTCGGCAGAAAACTTGAGCTTCATGTAATAGACGTACATGGCCAGCAGGACAGCCGCCACCGCGACATGCAAGACCCGGGAGGGAATCATCGCGCAGGTGAGCGCCAGCACATAGCTGATGAGAAAGAAGCTGATATCGACCCGCACCTCGCCATAATTCAGCTTGAACGTTGCTGTTCGCTTCCCCAACTTGGCATAGAGCACCAGCAGGAGCGCCAGAATCGGCAGGACTAATGTGCTCAGCATGAATGGCGCCCCAAGAATCGCTCCCAGACCCACTTCCATTTGTTCGCGGCCAGCCCCGAAAAAAATGGCAATGATTGGAATCGATGTTTCAGGCAAGGTCGTCCCGACGGCAGCGAACACACTCCCGACGGCGCCTTCGGAGATATTCAGGCGTTTTCCGAGCCACTCGATGCCGTTCGTGAAGAGATGACACCCGGCAAGGGTGATGACGACGGAGGCCACAAACATTCCCACATACAGGAGAATAGTCATCGGCGCCTCCGCGGGATCAGAAAAGAGGGGAAGGAGAGAACAGTCACGATCTGGTGAATCACGCGCGCCCTTTTCTTCTCGGGCGAGTGCCTAGTGTCTGCCGATACACCATCAGGGCTTCGTCGAGAATGTCTTTGACGGGACGACCACTTCGTTCGGCCACGCGTTTACAATCCTCGTATTCCGGAGCGGCTTTGCTGAGCCCCGGCCGAATAGCGGCGAGTTTTATGCGCACATCCTGTCCGTTGATTCGCACTGAAGCAAATTGGCGCGGCAACACACGGCGTTGCACCTCGCGAATCCGCACACCGAGAGCCGTCGTCTCTGCAAAGAGCACAGCCAGGACCGCCTCTGTGTGTTCCCGCGGCGCAAGGACGGATAGGATATTCCCCGGCCGGCCCTTCTTCATGATCACCGGCGCCAAGGTCGCATCCACGGCGCCGGCGGCAAATACACGATCAAACACCGTGTCGTACACTTGCGGGTTCACATCATCCAGGTTGGTCTCCAGCTCGATGATAGTTTCCATCGCCCCGCTCGCGGGCGCCTCTTCACCGATGAACACGCGCAACACATTCGCCCACTGTGCCGGGTCGGCCGTCCCCGCCCCATATCCCACCTGGCGTACCTGCATGGAAGGCAGGCAGCCGAAATCGGTGGTCACGGTTTTGAGCAAGGCCATCCCGGTCGGTGTCGTCAGCTCCCGTTCAGGCCCCTTGGCATAAATCGGCACGCCGACCGCGAGGGCCGCCACGGCTGGCCCCGGCACGGGCAACGCGCCGTGCGCCGACTGCAGCATGCCGGCCCCGACATTGATCGCTGAGGCCGTCACACGCCGGATATCGAGAAGATGCAGGCCCAGGATCCCACCGACGACATCCACAAACGAATCGATCACGCCCACTTCATGAAAATGGACATGCGACGGCTCAACACCGTGGGCCTTCCCTTCGGCGTCTGCCAGCACATCGAATACCGCCTGACTTCGTTCTTTCACCGCTGGCGGGAGGCCGCTCCTGCGAAGAATCTTGGCAATTTGTGACAGGGTTAACGGCGCGCGAAAGCCTTTATCGATCAGGACATCAACCTTGGTCGCCGTGATGGCTCCGCGCTCAACTCGCTTACGCGTCAGCCGATAGCCGTCGATCTTCAGCGAAGCGAGGCCTCGCACAAGATCTTTGAACGGCAGCCCCGCATCGACCAACGCGCCCAATGTCATGTCGCCGCTGATGCCGGAGAAACAATCGAAATGCAGATGCCTCGCCACGTCGCTCCTACAATTGACTCTTTCGCGCAAACGAGCGGCATCTTACCGGAGCCGCACCCAGACAGCAATCATTCCGCTCGTTCGTTGACAGCCCTGCCATGCTGTGTTATCCCCAATCAAGAGACGCATTCCATCGGCCACCAGCCACCACCACCTGCGATACCGACACCCATGACGAATTCAACACCAGTTCCCCGGGTCAGCCTCAAACGCGCATCGACAGGAAGGACATTCGGCCTGCTGCTTCTGCTCAGCGGCCTCTGCGTATTGGGAGACCCAAGTCTGCTTCTCGCCAAAACCAAAGGTAAGAGCAGTGTCCCGCGCCCCGAGCCGGACCTAAAAATTCTCTCGCTGCAAGCTGCGCCCATGCCGTATCGACCGCAGGATGGTCCTTTCCATTTCATCGCCACGGTGCAACTGCCGAAGGAAGTCGATGAACATCTCATGCTGGAGGTCTCCGCCCTCGTCACCTCTTCGTCTATGACCTCGCTGCGCTTTCTCTCGATTCGCCAGCCGGTGAATGAACATGTTCAGACCACGCCAAGCGCCAATGGCGATACACCCCAAAAACATGTGCAGGTCGACCTCGAATGGGACGGGCTGGATCACAACAAACAACAGATCCCGATCGGATCGTATGAGTATGAAGTGCGGGTCAAGCTGTTGAGTAACGGGGAGAAAGGCCAGCGCACCCAAATGCTGTCATGGCCAAAACGCGGCAAGATTGTGGTCAAACACTAGACGAGCCCGAGGCTTCGATACGACACCCCGCCTCTACTGACGCTTTGCCCTTTCAGGCTTAGGACTATCCATCCCACTCACCATGTTGATGCGGTGAGCCAGGCAGCCGGCGCCGAACCCGTTATCGATATTCATCACCCCTACCCCCGCCGCGCAGGAATTCAACATCGTCAGTAACGCGGCCAGGCCGCCGAAATGTGCGCCATATCCACGACTCGTTGGCACCGCGATGACGGGCTGCCGTACTAATCCACCGACGACGCTCGGAAGTACCCCGTCCATCCCGGCCGCCACGATGATCGCCCGCGCGTCATGTAACCGGTCTTGTTGACCGAGCAACCGATGCAACCCCGCGACACCGACATCGTACAAGGTGTCCGTCTTGCTGCCCATGATATCGGCCGTCACACGTGCCTCTTCGGCAACGGGAATATCGGCGGTGCCGGCTGTGACGATGAGCACAGACCCTCGACGCACCAGCTTGGGCGGCACAATGGCCACCACTCGAGCGGCCTCGTGATACGTCGCCCGCTTGCTCATGCGGAGCAATGCGCGCGCGACGGGAGGTTCCACCCGCGTCGCGAGCAACGAATTATTCTTCAGCAACAGTGTCTTGGCAATAGCCACCACCTGCGCCACAGTTTTCCCTTCGCAAAAAATGACTTCCGGAAAACCCTGCCGCAGGGCACGGTGGTGATCGAGCGAAGCAAATCCTAAATTCTCATAGGGCAACGTGCGTAACCGGTGTAGCGCATCCGGCACCGCCACGGCGCCCTGCTGAACCTCCATGAGCAACGCCCGCAACTGATCTTGATTCATGACAGGGCCTTCTCTTCCTTCGCTTCGCGTTCCATCAAGTCACCGACTGCCTGGCGGCAGGGTTTGTCGGCGAAGAGAACCGCATTGACCTCCTGCACAATCGGCATATCCACCCCGCACCGTTGCGCCAAGCCCAATGCCGCCTTGGCCGTACGTACTCCTTCGGCAACGGCCTGCATGCTGGCCAGAATTCCTTCCAACCGTTCACCCTTGCCTAACCGTACCCCGACCGAATGGTTCCGACTCAACGGGCCGGTGCAGGTCAGGATGAGATCTCCAACCCCGGACAATCCATAAAACGTCCGCGGGTCTGCGTCCATCGCCATGCCAAGCCGAATCATTTCGGCCAACCCGCGCGTGATCAAGGCTGCACGGGCGTTATGGCCGAGTTCCAGCCCGTCCACCACACCAGCAGCCAGCGCCATCACATTTTTCAACGACCCGCCGAGCTGGACCCCGATCAGGTCGTCATCGGCGTACACCCGAAACGTCGGCGTCATGAAGAGCGCCTGGATGGCTTTGACGGCTCCGGAGTCCTGGCCGGCGAGGCAGAGCGCCGTCGGTTTTCCCTGGCTGACTTCGCTGGCGAAACTGGGACCAGACAGGACCATCAATGAATGTCGCATATGGTCAGGCAGGACATCCTGCATCACCTGCGTCATCAGTTCGAGCGTCGTTTCTTCGATACCTTTGGTCGCACTCACGAATGGAATCGACTGTGGCAGGAGGGGGCCAAGCCGGCTCAGGACCAGTCGCGCCACATGCGAGGGCACCGCGAAGATGACACAATCAGCCCCGATCAGGGCGTCGGACAAGTGGCTGGTGGCAGTTAAGGTAGCCGGCAGCAGCACTCCCGGCAAAAACACGACGTTTTCACGTCGTTGTTCAATAGCCTGCACGACCTCCGGTTCATGCGCCCATACACACACGGAGATCTGTTTCTCAGCCAAATGCCGGGCCAATGCGGTGCCCCAGGCGCCAGCGCCAATGACTGCTACACGTTGACTCGATGATCGCGTCATGGACGCGGATTATAGGAAGGGGTCTGGAAGGGTGTCAACGAACGCATCCGGCACATTCGCATCCACACTGGAATTCCGTGCGCTCACGCGGTAGGCTGCGGGTCCACGAGGAGCCTGAGCCATGAAGCCTTGTCCAGCCTGCGGACGCGCCCTTCCCGAAATCAATCGCTACTGCACCTACTGTGGGACCGGCGTAGCCATCGACACGGCACAAAAGGCGACGGTGCAAGCTTCGGAGGCGACCAGAGACCAGCTCAATCTCCACATCCTGTATGGCATGGTCACGGTCTTGGTCGTGTCTGTCATCATGCCGCCCTGGGAAACGCCGCCCTCGCAACCGGCAGCCTTTCTCGGCTTTCACTTCATCCTTTCGCCGCCACAACCCGATGCCATCGTCAGCCGTTTGTTGCTCACAATTGAACTCACGACGACGGCGATTGCGGGGCTGTACCTATCGTTTCTTTTCCGATCGAAGGGGTAACGGTGTGGCACTCAGGCAGGCGGGAGAGTGCTGTTAGTCCAGTGCAAGGGTCAGGCATTTGGCAGCACCGCCTGACTTCATGAACTCATCCAGCTCCACATCATGGGTGCGATACCCCCGGGATTCCAGAAGCCGCATCGTGCGGGGACAGCCGGCCGGAATGACGATACGCTTGCCGACGCAGACCGCATTGCAGGCAAACCGAATCGCTTCGTCTTCCGGTACGACAAGCCGCTGTTCCTCAGGGATCCGTTGC
>CAADGJ010000297.1 GCA_900696505.1 uncultured Nitrosospira sp. | reverse complement strand
TCACCCAGTCCACCCAGGTTTTTGCTGGGGAAGAAGGAAAAACAACCCATTGTCCCCATGCTGCCGGCTCGTCGACCGTCACGATACTCGGATCCGATGGCCTGTGCCGCATCCTCCACGACCGCCAGCCCGTGTTTCGCCGCAATCTCGAGAATAGGGGTCATATCGGCGCATTGACCATACAGGTGAACCGGAATGATTGCCTTGGTGCGAGGCGTCACCGCTGCCTCAATGCGAGTGGCATCGATGTTATAGGTGACGGGATCGATGTCCACGAACACCGGCGTCGCGCCGAGCCGTACAATGGCTCCGACTGTGGCAAAAAATGACAACGGCGTGGTGATGACTTCGTCTCCGGACTTGATGTCCAAGGCCATTAATGCGGCCAGTAACGCATCGGTACCGGATGAGACGCCCACGGCAAAACGCGTCTGGGAATAGGCAGCTACCTGCGCTTCCAACTCCTTGACCTCTCGACCGAGGATGAAGTTGTTTTGATCCAGTACACGCTCCATGGCGACAAGGAGATCCTTCCGGATAGGTTCGTGCTGAGCTTTCAGATCGAGAAGTGGGACATTCATCGGTACACCTGTGAGGTTGCTGGTTCGTGGTTGTTGTTGCTGATGTCTACGTACGGACGGATACCACTCGACTCTTCGCAAATAGTTGTCGCCATTGTCCCTGCATTTGCTGACGGACTCTGAACGCCTCCTGTGCCAGGGCACGCGCAGGCTCCATCCACGCGTACTTTGATTTTCTGATCCATGGAGTCCTGATCTCACGACCGCCATACTGACGCTTGTACTCACCCGCGCCACCCAGATCATAGGTATGGACGCCGTGCGCCTTTGCATGTTTCATGGCAAACCAATGCAGCGCTTGATTCGGACGCAGGATCTGAAACTCACGCCAACTTGCGCCGCCCCAGAAATACATCACTCCGTGAAGGAACGGGAAAATTCCGGTGGCTATGGAGCGACCGCGGCGATCGCGTGCCCGAACGAGAAGCAACTGGCCGGCCGGGTGGAGATGCATGATCAGTTGCTTCACTCGATCAAGACCATACGTGGGAACCAGCCCCTGTTTGGCGAAGACGTCTTTGAGTTGTTCAAAATAATCTTCGGCAAATCCCTCAGCCGCCGCCACCTCGACGGACACCCCGTCCTTGTCGGCCTTCCGTATGCAACGACGGCAGGCACTCGTGAAGTTCGCGAAGAGTGTCGCCTCGTCGAATGCCAGATCGACGGCAAACCCCTCATAGAGCCGATACTTCGCACGCACGTGGTTGAGATCCTGGGTCGTGATCTGTCGATCCATCACCTCGACATGCGCACAACCGAGACGTTCAAAGGCGAAATCAAAGAGACCGCGAAGGGCCGAGATACGGCAACTGCCAGGCTCCAACACAAATCCCATGTAATCGGTGGTCCATCCTGGAAAAGGGCTACCCAAAATGCGCAACCCGAAACGCTCGACGATCAACCCGACGAAATGTCCGACGGCCCGACTGCCTTCTCGTATCTCAAGAATCACAGGAACAGCACCCTGAGTGGCCGCAAGGAAGGCCATCCAGGCCCGTGTTTGAAACACCGTGCTGCCTTCATGAGCGTGCACGGCGTTCCACGGACCATCCTCTTCCGCGTTCAACAGTTCAAACCGATACATGGTCAGTGGGTTGGAGATGACCACCGCGATGGCTTCGCGACACGTACATAAGAGATCAGTGCACCGTCTGAGGGATGGGCGGCTGAGTTAGGATCGGCCCTTTGTCTTGAATATTTTCTGCAGCAACCAGCGACGTTCGACCAGCCTCCGGGCAGACGCCGGAATGATTTCATCCTGTCGCGTGGTAGCGAGAAAATCCAATAGCGTGTGAACCGGAACAAACCACCCGTTCAACCGGCTCAACCGCCTCATCAGCGTCTCGAACCGCTTGTTGACGCGTCCGTTTTCGACAAAGCCCTGAGCAAAATGCGTATACATGATGCAGGCGCCGCCTTCTTCGACCAGCCGATCCTGATTCTCTTCGCACAACATGTTGGTGAAGGTGGTCACGCAGGGGCCTTCCGCCCCTGCGAACCAGGACTTCACGAACGGGCGGTCGGGATCGTGATACGGCATCATGGGGCAGACTTTTAGCGTATTGATGTCCGAAAACGTGAAATTTCTCACATAACGAACTTTTTCGCGGCAGAGATCCCCCCAGAACAGAGGGCTGTGTTCCACATGTCCCTCGAATTCGCCGCGAGACTGGTGCGGATGAAGAAGGTCATACACCAGACGGTGAGCGCCGGTCAGACGCTCACGCCCCCAATACACCCCCTCCTTGCATCCGGAATGATTCGCCATACTATGTGGATAATGGCCGAACAACTCCCTAAACCGCTCCAGTCCATTATTCGTCTCCTGTCTCGACGAGGTGTGATAGGTGACATTGTGGAGCCCGATCTCAAACCCTTTGCGTTGTAGATCAAGGAGCCAGTTCAGGTAGGCAGAATCCTCACAGGTTACGCCGCCGATGCGGGGACGGCCTGTACCACGTAGAGGCCACACAGACAATGTGGTCCGAAGACCCAATTCCGACAGCAACGAATAGACCGGCGCAACGCTCCCGCTGCCTTGATAGTCAGGGTCGTCAAAGATGGTAAAGGCAAACGATTTACCGTCCGGCCACTGTATTCGAGGACGCATACGGGGTGCTTTTATGAGTTCGAACGATCGGGGCAGATGTCATGAGAAGATCGCGACTACATGCACTAACCGGATACGGCACAGCCCGCCCGTCGGCCTGACGCGAATGCCGAAACTCTATGTGCGACCGCTGTGGAAGCTTCTCCTCGCGAGTAGGGCCATCTATCGACCCGTCCTGGTCTCACCGCGCGAACTGCAGAGACAATTCGGTCCGGCACCGCCCCGACAAGACAATTCCACCCGCTCTCGACCGTTTCGATCCATTCGGTCTCTTCACGAAGCGTGATGCAGGGAACGCCCAGCCAATGAGCTTCCTTTTGAATGCCGCCTGAATCGGTGACGATTGCATGCGCATTTCTCTCCAAACACACCATATCCAGGTACGGCGCGGGGTCGACCAGATGAAGATACGGAGAAGGGGAAAATGATATTTTCTCTAACTGTTTTCTGGTCCGGGGGTGAACGGGAAACACGATGACTTGATCGGGCCGGGCAAGTCTGTTGAATGCCGACACAATGCCGGAGAGGTTCGCTAATCGGTCAGTGTTGTCGGCACGATGCACCGTGGCCAACAGATACCCTTGCGGTGTAAGTCCCAGCCTGTCAAGGACGGTGGACGTCTGTTGAGCCCTTTCAACGCTGTCCCACAACGCGTCGTACATGACATCCCCGACAAGATGCACCCCTTCCGTCACTCCCTCTCGCCGCAGATTGTCCACGGCTGTCTCCGTCGGGCACAGGAGGAGGGCGGACAGTTGATCGGTCACGACACGATTGATTTCCTCCGGCATGTTGCGATTGAAACTTCGCAGGCCCGCCTCGACATGGACCACCGGAATATGGAGTTTCACCGCAGCCAAGGCACCGGCCAGAGTGGAATTGGTATCGCCATAGACCAAGACCATGTCCGGAACTTCCTTCAAGAGAATTTCTTCCACACCCTTCAGCATATCTCCCGTCTGCTGTCCATGAGTCCCAGAGCCGACTCCGAGATGGTAATCAGGATCGGCAATGCCGAGTTCCCTAAAGAAAACTCCACTCATGCGATCGTCGTAATGTTGGCCGGTGTGAACGACAACCTCCCTGGCGACATGCCGCAAGGCACGGGACACAGGTGCGCATTTGATGAACTGCGGCCGGGCCCCGATGATCGAGACGACTTTCATAAACTCACGGTCTCCGGCACACAACGCAATCGAGGAATGGAGTGTTCTCTCAGAGAGCCAGGCAACGGCGACCCGACCCGGGTTTGATTAGATCGTCGGAGCGAGCAGAGGGAGACCTCTTTGCTGAGCCACCTTGAGAGCATGCTCTCGCATCGTCACGACATGACATGTCGTTTTAAGTTCTTCCAAGGCCCATCCGATCATCTCCAGCTTGTGTGTAAGCGGCAGACCCATGCCCGGGAAAAAGGCGACGCCGTCCGCGGTTTCCGGACCAAGAAAATCAAGAGGGTGAAGCAGGAGTGATGGTTCCACACCCGCGAAACGACAAAACGTCAGTGCCGTTCGGAAATACGCCTTGGCCGCTGCACGCGAGTACAGACTGAGATACAGCAGATAACTGAAGTGAATCGGTACTCGTACAAAAGGCATCGTGGTGACGGGGATTTCAATGAGACCTTCCTCCCCGACATTCCATCGGTAAGGAGCAATCCGTCGGAACCCATCGCGCAAACCGCCGAAAATCGTGCTGCGACAGGCAGCCTCTTCACGGGTGAAGGCGCTGGACATAAAGAAATACGCACGGGCCAACGGGCCGATGAACGTCGGCAGCGTGGACGCATCGTACAGATACCCTCGCCGGTTCAGTTCCTCCACCGTAGTCTGCGACAGGCTGTAGCCCGGGCCACGAAATCCCAGGGGTCGTCGCCCTGTCGCTTCCTCGATATGCTCCTCTGCCATCTCCAATTCGCGAGCCATATCCTCCCGGGCATACTGATGTAACCAGGGATCGTGATGGAAGGAATGGTTTCCGATCTCGTGTCCTGCTGCAGCAATGGCAGCGAATAGCTCACGATTCTTGTCCAATGCGGCATCCTGGCCGACCAGGAAAAATGTCGCCTTGAGGCTATGCTGCGACAAGCACGAGAGGATGCGGGGAACGACGACAGTATGATAGGACGGCAGCGCCCTCCAGGCCGGATTGCCATGCGTCTTCATATAGGCCCACTTGTCGTCCAGATCGCAGGACAGACTCGCTAACGGCTTTTCCATGCCAATTCTTTCCTCACGCGTCTGCAGTCCAGGTGGATTTTAAAGCGACGCTCACTGCTCTTGGCGTCGGAATCCGATGAATTACCGAGCACCCACCCGCATCGCGCGATAGAGCGTCACGACACTGCTGCCGATCCGAGGTGCTCTCAACTCCTGCTGCACCGCAAAGGTCTGCAGCAAGGTCGGAATGAGGGAGGTCCGGCGTTGCCCGTAATGTTCTTGGGCGCGGCAACCAGTCAGCACGTAATGGGCGAAATCCAGCAATGGAGAATTTCCCGGCGTCACAAAAACCAACGAGCCATCCCGCTTCATCACACGTCTGATCTCCGTCGCCGCCTGACTAAACGGTTCCATGTACTCCAGGCAACTTACGGCCACGATACAGTCAAACGACTCGTCCTGAAAGGGCAACGCTAAGGCGCTACCCGAGAACAACTTTGCATCGACCCGATGTGTCCTCAAATGATGGGCGACACCGGCCGCACGCTGATGAGGATCGATGCCGTACAGGTTGTCGCAACGCCGGGACAGTTCGGGCAGAAACACGCCGCTGCCATAGCCGATTTCCAACAAGCGCCCGATACGCCGCTTGGGAAGCAGTGACAGAATCATTCGGAAACGTAGCCGTTGGATTATTCCCAACAGCGGACGGAAATTCCACTCAGCCTTATCGACGTCACTGGTCTTCACCAGGGCACTCGGGGGTAAGAGGGTCGGACTCAAGCTTTCGGACATCTGCCTGTTCATACACTCCGCCCTAGGAAACCCTCGCTGGCTCAAGACCGGTCTGAGATAGATTAGATACCTCTACGAAATTCCGGCCATGGGCCTGCACAAACTCGTTCACCGCCCCGATCACCGCATTATTGTTCAGCGTGGAGTTGACGAATTGCGACGTATTCAAAACAAAGAAATCCTTGTGCCGTGTCGCCACGGTTGGCACCTTTGTTGAATAATGCAGCACTTGCAACGGTTGGACTTTTACCGCCCGGTTGATGTGGAGCGCGACAATATCGGCCTCCTGCAGGTCCGGAAACAGTTTGCGCAGTCCTTCCCCGAACTGCTGTCTCACCGTATCGTCAGGGAGCTTCAAATAAGGATCGTCTGACGGGACATATTTCGGGAAATAGGTCAGGAACAACCCGGCCGTCTCTTTCGTCGGGACGATACTGCTCATCCCGATCACCCCGGTGAATGGAATCTCTGAGTCGGCGAGGTTCAGCGTATAGTACGGAACAACCGCTTTCCGTGTGACCAGTACCGAGCAGACCACGCCAAGGTATTCAATGGGGCCGGACGTGGCTCCCACCGATACCAGGCCTTGGGTAGCCAGAGGACTTCCGCCCTCGATCGGCCCGGTCCAAATCACCTTGTCAAAATGGTCCTCTCGACCATTCGCGTGCACCGAGAATCCGCCATCAGGAGCCGGGACAATGGCCTGGATGGCCGTCCCTAAGCGGATCGTTCCACCGGCGGCCTGAATCAATTGTTCAAGCCGTCGGATCACCGTGCGATAACCGCCGGCGACATATCCGAGTTGATTGCGTTGAGCCGTCGTATCGCGAGTAGAAAACAACCGCGTGATGTATGACCAGATAAACACCGCCGACACGCGTGCGTATTGTTCTCCCAGCTTGGCCAACAGCAACGGTTTCCAAAAGGCTTCGTAGGTCCGGCGGCCACACTGGCCAATCAGCCATTCTTCAACGGAAACAGCCTCCAGTACTCGCCAATCCCGAATCCGATTACAGGTCAAAATCGTGCGCGCGAGCCTCAGTTTTCCGATCATGCCGACCAAAGGGAAACGCAACAACTCCCACGGGCTCGTGACCGGATACATTCGCCCCCTGGCATACAGACCCGATCGTGCGGGACTCCACCGAAGCTGATCACCCAATCCAATTTCGTGCAGGTATCCGATGAGGTTCCTGTCCGAAGAAAGAATCACGTGGTAGAAGCGATCCCACCAGAAGGAACCGTAATCATGATAGGTCGTCAACCCTCCAGCCTGCCGCTCTCGTTCAAACAGAGTGACCTGCACGCCTTGTGAGGATAGGCGCTGAGCCAACGACAGCCCCATGATCCCCGCACCGATGATTGCAACACGCGACGGCATATTTGCTTTCGAACGCAAGGGAAGAACAACTCACACTCTGACGGCTGTTTCCTGCAAACAAGGAGATTTATCGACGGCGGCGACCGGCGTAGAGAGCCCTCGTTGCCAATTGATCGTATGCGTTAGTCCTTCTTCCAATCCCACGCGAGCCGTCACTCCCAGGATGCGCTGGGACCGTTCGATGTCAGGCACTCTTCGCCGGACATCTTCATATTTTCCACCGGTAAAACTCTGATACGGGACGAAGGTAGACTTCAACGGCCAGGGAGTTCCCGCCAAGCGATGAATCGTACGCGCGAGTTCGAGAATCGTCACCTCGTGAGTCGTTCCGATATTCAGGATTTCACCATAGGCAGCCGGCGTCACCATGGCCGCATAGATACCCTCGACAGTGTCGCTGACATAGGTGAAGCTCCGCGTCTGCAGCCCGTCGCCATGAATCGTAATTTCTCGATCATTCAAAATGGCATCGATAAAGACCGCCTGGGGCCCGCCCCACCAGCTTACGTGGTTTCTCGGTCCATACGATCCGAAAAACCGCAGGATGGAAACAGGCAACCCATAGGCTTCCTGATAGGCAAACCCCAAGTGCTCTGTGTACAGCTTCGAGACGGCGTATCCCCACCGCGCCACCTTCGAAGAACCGAACACAGAGTCGTCATCTTCGCCAAACGGCAGCTTCGGGTTGCGTCCATAGACATCGGAGGTGGAGGCAATCACAGTTTTGCAGCCGACCTTGCGGGCAAATTCGAGCGCATGTTCACAACCTCTGGTGTTAACCTGAAGCGTTGCCAGCGCGTTGCCATAGCGAGGAATTTTGTGGGAAGCCAGGTGGACGATGTACTCCACGTTATCGACGAGATCACTGAACACGTTCGGATCGGTGACGTCGCGCTCGAGAAATCGAAATGCAGGATTCCCCATCTGTCCCGCAATGTTCGCCAATGACCCCTTGGACAGGTCATCGATTCCGATGACACGATGTCCCCCGGCTAGCAGCCGATCGAGCAGATGGGAACCCAGAAATCCGGCTACTCCAGTCACCAGAACCGATCGGGATGAGGCTGAGGCTGACGACATATATGCTCCACTTGTTATTGGTTAACGTGATGAGAACCCGCTTCGTGTGTATGAGACGTCCTATCGCCCTTGCTCGGCCGTTATCTCTCTTCGAGGTCACGACTATGTCGATACATGGAACTGGTCATATGAAACATCTCCTCGAAATACCGTTTACTCTGCATGGACAACAGACCCAGACCGATCAATTGAATGCTCAGCATCGATGACAGTCCTCCGATGATGAAGGTGTGAGGGAAGGCTTGATACGCCTGGGCGACGGCCAGGGAGGAACGTGTCATAAACCAGCTTTCCCCGGGAAATGCCTGATACGCATCGAAAAAGTGCAGCACCATCCACACATCGCAATACACGGCCAGGGCGGAAAGCAGCACGCCGGGGACGAGGAAAAACAGGAACGGACTGAAGATAAATCCGGACAGAATCGTGGAGAGAACATGGGGCAGCATCTTCATGCTGGATCGACGCCCGCTCCCCGCTTCGTGCTGCAATCTCCAATCGAGGTGCCCCGGAATCTCCTCGATCTGTGCGCGAAGGAGCATGCCCTTATAAATAATCTCGGGACTGATTTCCTGCCCACGAGCCCGCAGACTGACCGCCCGAATAAACGGGCCGTCATACACCCGGACCATGCCGGTTAAGGTGGACAGGTTGCAGCGGGCAAAGCTGGCGAGGAACCGGTTCGCCCACCGACTCATCATGCGTCGAAGCCAGGGCACATGGGTGACCAGCCCGCCATCGGCATACGGTGACGCGACGACGATCGTTGCCTGGCTTCGCTGAATCTGATCGAGTAACCGTCCGACATGCTCGGGGGCATAGCTCAAGTCACAGTCAAGGACAACCACATACCGACCGAGGCTGGCTTGGAACCCGGTTCGGAGCGCCTGCCCGAGCCCGCGATTTCGATGGTGATGGGCGACGCGAATCTCAGGACGATCTTTGGCAAACTGCTCCGCCACCTCGGCAGTGCGATCGCTGCTGCCATCGTTGACGACAATAATTTCCCAGCGATATTGAGCCTCCAGCGATCCCATATACTCACACACCCGCGTCAAGGTGGAGGGCAGCATGGCAGCTTCATTGAAGGCTGGAATAATCACCGAGACGAGTGACCGGTCCACCGCAGCTGTATCGCATATCGGTTGCTGTGCTGCGGAAGGCACAGCCCCGCCATGCAACACAGCGGTGTCAGACGAAGGTGTGATGAGCATGACCAGTTCCTAGAGTGAGGTGCGTGAGAACGGAGGGCGGTTGCGACGGCCACATCCGAGATGTGTGTACATCGCGAGAGAAGTCAACGCGGCTTTTGCGCCAAACACACGATTTCGTACCGCCGATCGACTAGTGCGCTCACTTTCTCTATTGCCCATATCCCCCACTTAGCGACGGGGCTCGGCAATTGAGAATGCTCGAAGAAAGCCTCCTGCGAGTAGCAGCGCACTACTTGCATCCCGCTTTTGCCGACTAGAGCCTTGA
>CAADGJ010000296.1 GCA_900696505.1 uncultured Nitrosospira sp. | reverse complement strand
CCGTGGATGCACGGCTCAAGCACGTGGAAGGGAGAGTGGTCGTCCGAATTGTGATTCAGGAAGATGGCCAAATCGTGTCCGCCGCGGTCGCAAAAAGTTCCGGGCATGACACTCTTGATCAAGCCGCACTTGAAACAGTGCGAAAGATTTCACCGATCGCGCTGACGCAGCCTCTCGAACAATCACCGGTCACTCTCCATGTCCCCATCCGCTACCAGCTAGGACCATAACCTGGCTGATGCCGGCCCTTCGTTCAGCATGCTTCCCGCTCGCCTCTCCGACTGGGACTCACGCTGAAGGTATGACAACACTAGTCGACGCCGTCCTTGATTCGAACTCGTCCTTTGAGGGATGAGGACACCCAGACCTTTCCGTCACGATCGACGATCACTGCGCCGACACCAGGCAACGATTCCACTAGCGCGAGTCCCCGTTCTGGGCCCATCACAAAAATGCCCGTATCCAACCCATCTGCCGTCAGGCCGTCTTTGGCGACAATCGTGACACTTTGACAGTCGCGTGCCGGCTGCAAGGTCACCGGATCAAGGACATGATGATATCGGACTCCATCCCGCTCGAAATAGCGCTCGTAATCGCCCGCCGTAGAAATTGCCTCATTCTGAAGATCTACGAATGCCAGTACTGTTCCTTCGCGCCGTGGATGGCGGATACCGAATGGAAAGGTCGTTCCGTCAGGCATTTGGCCAAATGTCCGGATATCCCCCGACAATGCCACAACCCCCGCCGTTGCACCGGCTTTTTGCATCGCCTCCACTGCCATGTCGGCCGCAAACCCTTTACCGATGCCTCCCACATCCACGCGCATTCCCGGTTTTGCAAGATAGACGGTTCCCTGCGCCTGGCTTAATTGCAACGCGTTCAAGTTCGTGAGAGGACGGATGTTCTCTAGCTCAGACTCCGACGGGATCTGCTGGCGATCCAACACACTCCAAGCCTCGACCGCGGGACCGACCAGAATGTTGAAGCCACCGCCGGTAAGCCGAGCCATCGCAACTGATGCCTGAAGGACCTTCATCGTATCAGGACTGACAGAGACAGCTTCTTTACCCGCTGCTCCATTCACCCGTGACAGTTCGCTATCTTTAATCCAAGTACTCAACAATTCTTCCAACCGATGTATTTCCTGAAATCCTGCCGATGCGGCGTATTGAGCTGCCTCTCGGTCTGGGGCGACTGCCGTAATGCTCACCCACGTACCCATATGCATTTGGGTGCGCTTGACGAGAATGGGAGAGGTTCCAAGGTTTCCACCTGCGCACCCCAGCCCAAGTAACAATAGCAGCCCCAGGCTTCCCCGAATTGCCAAAGCAAACCCGCGCCGTAGGACAGCATCGTTTACGAACATGAATAGAAATGCTCGCAAGGGGTGACTATTAATGGACAACTTCATCGGCATGGTCCTTGGTTAGTGGGAATCTGCAGCGAGTCATCTTCTCTGCCACTGAAGAAAATTGCAACCTTGGCATTGTCGTGAATTCCCGCTTCACCATGCCGCCTCCCATGTGCCTGCCCAATCCCTAATCTCCCGCTAAGTCGTCCGTTTCCTCAGGATCCGATGAGCTCAGCACACCTTCCCAAAAGCGTCTTGACATTACCCTACTGATCGGGATATTAATAATCGTTCTCAATACCAGGAACTCGACACTTCACTATGACACCAACCAATAACGCAATACATTCCTTGTGCCAAGACAGCGAAACACGCTGCGAATGCGGTCAACTGATCGCCAAAGTTCGCGGACAAGGGCTCGAGCTTAAATGCAAGCGCTGCAAACGCATTGTGGTCATTCCTTTTACCTCAATCGAAGGATGGGGCACGGTGCCAACATGAGTCGATTCACGAAAGGAGGCCTCGTCACCGGACAATATCCAGGGCTTCAACCCCACACTCAGGCTTTCATTACAGACCAGAGACCATTGAGTCCCGAGTCATACCATAACCTTACTCGCGGATGGAGGATCCCCATGAAGATTCGGGCAATCCTCGGGGCTCTGGTCCTGGCCAGTTTACCGGCAATGCCGGCGTTGGCAGATAACATGACCCCGGAGGAGATCAAGAAGCTGGTTGACGAAGCGGTTGAAAAGCGATTGCAGGAGCATGAACGTCGCGAAGGTGCCGGCGATCACAGGGAAACTGTGGGTGCCCCTGGTAATGAGCCGGGTATCGGCTCCCTTCCGGAAGTCGGAAAAGAACGTCGAACCGAGAACCAAGCAGCATTGTCGTTCGGGTCCACCGGATCTGGACGCTTGGTTTATGCCAAGCCGTTTGTCGCCGCTCCAAAAGCGATCGTCGGTGGGTACATGGACATACAGTACCGTTCACACCGCAATGGCGTTCTTGAATCAGGCATGGGAAGCGGGACCACCAACGGATTTGATCAACAACGATTTGTTCCATTCATCTATGCCGACATCACCGAGCATGTGAAATTCGCCGCTGAAATTGAAATCGAGCATGGCATTCGTGAAGATGCCACGCAGGGGGCCGAAATCGGCTTGGAGTTCGCCCACATCGACTACTTGGTCAAAGAACCGTTCAACCTTCGCGCAGGCATTCTTTTGGTTCCGATCGGGAAGTTCAACCTGTTGCATGACTCGCCGCTCAACGATCTCACCGATCGACCACTCGTCAGTCGTCTGGTGATTCCGTCGACGATGGCCGAAACGGGCGCCGGCTTTTATGGCACCCTGTACCCGGGTCGAACCAGCAAGCTTGACTACGAATTCTATGTCACCACCGGCCCATGCGGATATAACGGGGACGGAAGCCCTCGCATTCGTGAAGAAGACGGCACTCGACGTTCCCGACAGCGCAAGTGCCCCTCTGAAGATGGGTTGGATATCAACAACGGAAAGGCGGTCTCTGGCCGCGTCGCGTTCAGCCCGATGCTCGGTGTCGAAGTTGCCGGATCCAGCTACTTCGGAAATGCTTCCCCCCTGAGCTACAACCCCCTCAGCATTACCGCCATCGATTGGACCTTCCAACGTGGCCCATTCGAGCTCTTGGGAGAAGCGGCCTGGGCCTATGCACGGGGCAATTCCCGCGCGGTTCAGGGAGCCACCTTCGCCACTCCCGGCTCGCTACTTAGCGGACTTAATACCTTGAACTCATTTGCCGCCCCTCCGCAGCGGATGCAGGGATTCTATGTCCAGGCGAACTATCATTTCATGCCCGCGTTCCTCACGGCCTTATCACCGAAGCGCTTTGGTGAGGGATCAACATTCACCGCCGTGTTCAGATATGACCGGGTCAATCTCAATATGGACAATCGTGGAGAAAACTCTGGCGAATTAGAGCAGTTTTCGTTCGGTCTCAATTATCGGCCGATCGAAGATGCCGTATTCAAGGCCAGCTACCAATACATGCCGAAATCGTTTAATCCCAATACTGGACAGCGCATTCATGACAGCGCATTCGTGATTTCTGCAGCGACGTATTTCTAAATTCACACCCCGGCGGCTCTCTCTACGGGGAGGGCCGCCGGATTCACAAGAGGCAGGATTTCCGTGCAAAGGGCACACATATTTATCGCAGCAGCAGCATTCCTTACCATCGGTTGCGCCTCGCTCAGCGGCAGTCACGAGCAGTCTTATTCCTGCTCACAAGACGTCGTCTGGGACGCCGCGATGGATACCATGAAAAGCTATTCGATCACGTCCCAGGACAAAGCCAAAGGCGTCATCGAGACCGGCTGGCTGGAGATGGATGGAAAAGAGCGCAGTTATGGCATTTTCGGGCGCACAGGATTTGGGAACAGAGAGCGCGCGCGTATGAGTCTCGCCCTCAAGACATCGAATGGCGCTGTCTCCGTCAGCCTGCTGGAAACACGCCAGCGCTGGCATTCACGAGGAGGAGTCACGTCCCAGGCCACTAAGTGGTGGCCCGTGGAACCATCCGAAGAGGCGACAGCAGAGGTGACCACTCGACTGAACGAAAAATTAAAACAAGAGGGGTGTACGCCGTTATGATGCCGTTATTGCTGCTGCTCACTCTCACCGGCGCCTTCGCTCTCGCTCCACTCAACGCCCAGGCCGAGCGTGTATGGGACAATGAGCTCAAACGTTATTTGACAGAGCAGGAAATGTCCCTGGCCGAAGTCTTTCTTACTGAAGAAGAAGCCGTCAAACTCATGTTCCCGAAATCTGAGCGCGTGAGAAGGGAACTGCTGAACCTTCCCCAGGACAAGAAAGCGTTGATCGAAAGCCGTATCGGGTGGAAATTCCCGGAGGAATCATTCGAAGTCTATATTGGCGAGACCGGCACACACATTGACGGGTACGCCCTGGTCCAAAACACCATCGGCAAACACAAGCCCATGACCTATATGGTCGGCGTGGATGCTCACGGCCTGGTTTCCAATGTAGAATTGCTCACCTTTCGCGAGGCGCGGGGCAGCGAGGTACGGACCAAGCGATTTAATGTGCAATATGAGGGGAAATCCGTTCTCGACCCAGTGCGGATTAACAAAGATATCATCAACATCAGCGGCGCCACCATGTCCGTTCGCTCGATGACGGCAGGGATCAAACGCGTTCTCGTCCTCGTGGACGAATTTTACTTGAAACCCCAAGGGCGGGGCAGCGACACTGTAACCGCTCAAAAAACGGAGAAGGGCTTCTTCAAATCGATTTTTGGGAACTGATTTTCAGCAGACATGCGTAATTTCAATACCCGTTTTCGCCTCCGCGATTCGGATCGCCATATCAGGCTCGTCTACACATTCTTTCTCCTGTTGATGCTTGCAGGCTTCACGTTCTCTTTTTTCTGGGCACACAGCATGACTGGCTTATCGCCCCAAGGGATTGCTGATCATTACCGCGGCTCCAATGCCACCTTCGGCGAACCGATGTCTTTCCGAGAGCTGGCTGAAATTACCCATTTCCATCTGTTCACGATGCCGGTCGTGTTTATGATCCTTGTCCATGTCCTCTATTTGACCAATGCCAGTAACCGACTAAAAACAGTCACGACATGGCTTTCCTTCGGAGGAGTCATACTCGACCTCTTATCGCCTTGGCTGATTAGTTACGTTTCTCCCGTCTTCGTCTTAACCATGCTGACAGGCGATACATTCATGACGGCAGGATTCTTCATCATGTTCGTCATTCCTCTCCACGAGATGTGGATCTTGAAACAACCGTTAATGGCAGGCAAACGCGGAGAACACGCATGACCTAGCATTGCGGCATGTACACCACTCATGTGCGGCCAGAGGTATTTCGCCCAGAGCCCAAGACCAT
>CAADGJ010000295.1 GCA_900696505.1 uncultured Nitrosospira sp. | reverse complement strand
GGCCGAGTCGTACCCTCGATACTCCAGCTTCGACAACCCATTCAACAAAATCGGGACTGCATCCTGATTTCCTACGTAGCCGACAATGCCACACATAGGGTGTCGTTACCTCCGTTTCGAACGTTGATCTGCCGGTTGCTTCTTCTTGGCGGCACGGGCCCGCGGCTTTGGCTTCGATGTCGCCTTCGCGGGCGTTGCACTCGTGCGGGTCTTCACCGGGGGTACAGGCTTCGGCGCAGGAGGCGGGACCTGCCCGCTCTGCAAGGCCCGCCGCCTGGCAGCCCATCCCTCACGCGTCACCTGGGGCACTCGCGCGATCACGAGGGCATCGGCGGGCACGTCTTGCGTCACGGTTGCCCCGGCGGCAATCACGGAGCCCTGACCGACCGTTACTGGCGCGACCAGCTGCACATCGCTGCCGATGAACACGCCGTCTCCGACGACGGTGTGAAATTTCTTGTACCCGTCGTAGTTGCACGTGATCGTACCGGCGCCGATGTTCACGCCCTGGCCGATCATGGCATCGCCGAGATAACTCAAATGGTTGGCCTTCGAGCCTTCGCCGAGCTCCGTCTTCTTCATCTCCACAAAGTTGCCGACCTTCCCCTTCCGCCGCACCACGACACCAGGCCGCAAATGGACGAAGGGTCCAAGATGGGAGTCGTCCTCAACCTGCGATTCACGAAAAATACAATGGTCCAGAATCTCCACCCGCTGGCCGATGGTGCAGTCCGTAATCCGGGTCCCGGAGTGCACCACCGTATTCTCCCCGATCACCGTCCGGCCTTCGAGCGTTACATTGGGATACAGCAGCGTGTCGCGCCCGATGGTCACGTCGGCGTCGATCCACGCGGAGGCTGGGTCGAGCATCGTCACGCCGGCTTCCAGCCAACGCTCCCGGATCCGGCGGCGAATGACGCCTTCCGCCTCCGCCAACTGCACGCGGCTGTTGATCCCCAGCCCTTCGTCGATGTCCCGCAGACGTAATGCCGAGACGGTGCGCCCCTGCTGCACGGCCATCTGCACGATGTCGGTGAGATAGTATTCGCCCTGCGCATTTCGCGGATCGAGTGTGTCGAGGGCCGGAAAGAGAAACTCCCCGTCGACAACATACGTACCCACGTTAATTTCACGCACGCTTCGCTCAGCGGGAGACGCATCCTTGTCTTCCACGATGCTCTGCACTCGATTGTCGGCGGCCCCCTGCAGCCATTCTTCACGACGATGGCGAATCACCCGCCCATAGCCCGAGGCATCATCGAGCACGGCGGTCAACAGCGTCACGGCCGCACCTTGTGCATCATGCATCGCGAGCAGTTCCCGCACTGTCGCTTCCGTCAACAACGGCGTGTCGCCGTTCAAAATCAGATAGCGGGTCGGTTTGCGATGTGCAGCATCGCCGAATACCGGACGCGCTTGCAGCACCGCATGGCCGGTTCCCAACTGCTTCGTCTGCTCCGCAACCGCCACCTGCCCGCCGACCGCTTCGACAACCTTGCGCACATCGGCCCCCTGATGCCCCACCACTACCGCCACGCCCTGCTCAGCCAGGCCACAGGCAATGTCCAGCACGTACAGCACCATCGGTCGACCGGCCACCGGATGCAGCACTTTGGCCAAGGCCGATTTCATGCGCTTGCCAAGGCCCGCCGCCATGATGATGACGCCGAGCCCGGGAATGGAGGAAGACGAGGCATTGTCGTGGGATGCGTGAGTCATGGGTTTCTCACCATACGTAATCGACACAGGGCTCGTTCGGCGGTATCGCGATCAACCGACCTGCACGCCTGCATCGGGTTGCTTAATCGGGGTCCAGGTTTTTCCACCGGCCTGCGACCCGGCACCAGACGGCTGCGTCGGGGTATAGAGACCTCCCGACACGATCAGCTTCATGGCCTCTTCGACCGTGATATCCACCGCGATCACTTCGCGCTCAGGCACCAGCAGAAAATAGCCCGACGTGGGATTGGGCGAGGTCGGCACATAGACATGGACGAGCGGGTCCGGAGAAAGCTGTTGCATTTCCCCTTTCGTCACACCGGTCACAAAGGCAAAGCAGTAATGCCCGTTCTTCGGAAACTGAATCAACACCACACGGCGATAACTCTCGCGCTCCGCGAACGACAGAATGTCCATCATCGACTTAATGGTCGAATAAATTCCGCGGACCACCGGTACACGATTGAGCAAACTCTCCCACTGCCGCACGACCTGGCGGCCGATAAAATTCGCCGCAAACAATCCGGTCATGAAAATGAGCAGGATGAGCGCGATAATTCCCAGACCGGGCACGTAGTAGCCTGGAGTTACCAACCGTGCGGCGGCGTCGCCAAGAATCCCATCCAGACTGACGAACAGCGTCTTCAGAATCAGGATGGTGCCCCAGATGGGGATCATCACCAGCAAACCGGTGAGAAAATAGCGTTTTAATGAAGCTTGTACCATGCGTGGTTGAGGGGTCCTGGGTAGAGCGTCATGATACTGGTCTTTTGCCGGTCGTCGCAAGCCTTTTCTTGCTATTTTCAATCACTTGGAATAGGATCCGCCCTCTTTCTCCCCGAAGGTTTCAGGTTCGAATCATGACGAAACACAACCGTCCGCCGCGAGGGCTGTTCATTACGCTGGAGGGCATCGAAGGGTGTGGAAAATCCACCCAGGCCAAGCTCCTCGGCGAATACCTTCGAAGCCAGGGACACGTCACCGTCGAGACCCGTGAACCGGGTGGAACGCCGCTGGCGGAAAAAGTCCGATCAGTGCTGCTCGATCGCGCCGACGAACCAGTGGCGCCCGAAACCGAAGCGTTTCTCGTGCTCGCAGCGCGACGCCAACATGTAACCCAGGTGATCGAGCCCGCGCTGGCACAGGGCGCCATCGTCCTCTGTGACCGGTTCAGCGATTCAACGCTCGCCTATCAGGGCTATGCGCGCGGGCTGAATGTGCCGCTGCTGGAACGACTCAATCGTCTTGCGACTCACGCGGTGATGCCTCACCTCACGCTGCTCTTCGATCTTCCGGTGGCGACAGGACTGGCACGGCGACGATCTGCCAGCGAAACGAATCGGCTCGATCGCGAATCGCTCCGGTTCCACCAGAAAGTTCGCGCCGGCTTCCTCGACCTGGCAAAGCGTCATCCTGCACGTATCAAAGTGATTCCTTCGCGTGCATCCAAAGAAACCGTCGCCCGTGCCGTGACCCGGATCGTCACACCGGCCCTGAATCGAATCCATAGCACCGACCACCAGACGGCTAAGCCGCGCGCCACACCCTCCCACGCCACACAGGTCCGCCATGCCCTTCGCTGATATTATCGGACACGAGCACGCCAAGGCCCTGCTGCGTTCGGCGATCCTGCAGAACCGGTTGGCGCATGCGTATCTCTTCCACGGCGATGATCGCATCGGCAAACGTCTCCTCGCTTGGCGATTGGCGCAAACCCTGCTCTGCGAGACGGTTTCCGATGGCCGCCAGCCGGACGC
>CAADGJ010000294.1 GCA_900696505.1 uncultured Nitrosospira sp. | reverse complement strand
GGGGTGGAGTTTTGAGAGGCCCGGTGAGCAAGACGTGCGAGCATTGCCGTCAGCCGTTCGAGTGTGTCGGGTACCAATGTTGGTGCGGGAAGATCGGCATTACCGAAGCCCAAATGGATTGGATCGCCGCCCGTTATCAGGATTGTCTCTGTCCCGCGTGCCTGCAACAGGTGGCCGATGGAAAGCTTGGACCGGGAGTGCCGCCTCAGGCAGATCAAGCGAGGTAACGTGTCGACACCGGGGTTCGGCCTCGTGAGTCGAGTGGCGAATCCGGAGTGAAAGGATCAGAGCATGCGAATTACCAAAGTCTATACACGAACCGGCGACGCGGGCCAAACAAGGCTTGCCGGAGGGCAGCAGGTCTGGAAAGACTGTGTGCGCGTTGAAGCCTATGGCACCGTCGATGAGCTGAATGCCTCTGTGGGATTGGTGCGGGCGATGAATGCCGAAGGCGGGAGCGCCTCTCCCGCCTCCGCGCAACTCGAGACGGACTTGCGCTGGATCCAAAATAAACTGTTCGATGTCGGGAGTCTGCTCGCCACCGCGCCGGGCCAGAGCTTTCCGAATATGCCGAAAGTCACCGAGGCTGACGTGACCAGGCTCGAGCAGATGATCGATCGCTATCAGGAAGACCTGGCACCGCTCAAGGAATTTATTCTACCTGGCGGGGGGAAAGTCTCGGCGACGCTGCATCAAGCGCGCACGATCTGCCGGCGGGCCGAGCGCGATTGCATCCGGCTCAGCCGCGAAGAAGACGTGTCCGCCGAGCTCAATAAGTACCTGAACCGGTTGAGCGATGCCTTGTTCGTCATGGCACGATGGGTAGCCAAAACCCAAGGTGAGCCGGAGTTTTTGTGGCAGCGTGAATCTGATGCCCCGATCAAGTAAATCGACGACCAGGCCCCGGCGTGCAGGGTCCCGCCTCATTCTGGTGCTGGGGGGCGCCTCCTCAGGGAAAAGCCAGGCGGCATTGGAACGGGCAGGCAGCCAAGCGCCAAAGGCCTTTGTCGCGACCGGGCAGGGATTGGATAAGGAAATGCAGGCGCGTATTGCGCGGCACCGGGCGACACGTTCCGCCGAGTGGGTGACGGCTGAGGTGCCACGAGATCTGGCGGGCTGGTTTCGATCGGACGGATCGGGCTATCGCACCATCGTCGTCGATTGCCTGACGCTCTGGCTCAGCAATGTCTGCGGCCGCCGTCTTGCCGGCGCAGACATGAGTGCTCGAGTCGATGAACTTGTGCACGCCATTCGGCAGAGTCCCGCGCGTGTTGTGCTGGTCAGCAACGAACTGGGATTCGGCTTGGTGCCGACAAGTCGCAGCGCGCGCGCCTTTCGTGATGTCGCCGGACGGGTCAATCAGCAGATCGCCGCCTCAGCTGACGAGGTCTACTTTGTTATCAGCGGTCAGTCGCTCAGGCTCAAATAAATAGGAGAGATGATGACACTCGATGAGGCGATGGGCCTGATTCAACCAGTGAATGGTGACAGTGCGGCGAACGCTCAGCGACGCCTTGATCGACTCACCAAGCCGTTGGGCAGTCTAGGGCGGCTGGAGGAGTTAGCTGTGCACTACGCCAGGATCACGGGCGATGTGAAGCCGAATGTGCCGCGTGGCGTCGTGTTTACCTTTGCGGCTGATCACGGCGTGGCGATGGAAGGTGTGAGCGCCTATCCCAGTGAAGTCACACCCCAGATGGTTTTGAATTTCCTGCGAGGCGGTGCCGGGGTGAATGTGCTGGCACGACATACGGGAGTGGAAGTTCGGGTCGTGGATATCGGTGTCGCCCACGACTTCGGGGTCGTGCCCGGACTCATTCAGAAAAAGATCATGCGGGGGACGAACAATCTCCTGCGTGAAGCGGCCATGACCAGGACGCAGGCGACAGAGGCATTGCAGGTGGGAATCGATCTGGCGACGGAGGCTGCGCAGGAGGGGGTCGGCCTTATCGGGACCGGGGAAATGGGGATCGGCAACACGACTCCAAGCGCGGCCATCACGGCCGTCATGACCGGTCGACCGGTTGCTGAAGTGACGGGTCGTGGAACCGGCATCGACGAAGCCGGTCACGCCCGCAAGGTTTCGGTCATCGAGCAGGCGCTGGATCGGCATCGCCCTGATAAAGCTGATGCGCTTGATGTGCTGGCCAAGGTGGGCGGACTGGAAATCGCCGGGCTGGCCGGGCTCATGCTAGGCGCGGCGGCAGCACGCGTGCCGGTGGTGTTGGATGGGTTTATTGCCGGTGCCGCCGCCTTGATGGCCGTCGCGTTGCAGCCGTTGTGTCGTGACTACCTGATTGTGTCGCACCGGTCGGTCGAACGGGGGCATCAGGCGACTCTGGAATGTCTGGCTCTGAAGCCGCTCCTCGATCTGGATCTCCGGCTGGGGGAGGGGACAGGGGCTTGCCTGGGGATGGGGCTCGTCCTGGCCTCGATCAAAATTCTCACCGAGATGGCGACCTTCGATGAAGCGGGTGTGACGGAACGTGACTGAAATTGCCGCCATGACAAGACCGTTTGTGTTCGCCTGGCATTTCTTGACGGCGATCCCGATCAGCCGAACTCATCACGCGCCGACGGCTCAGGAGTTGGCGTCATCGATGGCCTGGTATTCCACCGTCGGTCTCGCGATCGGCGGCCTGGTGGCGCTGGCCGATGTTGGCTTGCGGTCATGGCTGGCAGCGGAGGTCGGCAATGCGCTGTTGATTGTGCTGCTCGTGCTGCTCACGCGAGGGTTGCATCAGGATGGCCTGGCGGACACGGTCGATGGACTGGCGGGAGGCCGAACCGTTGAGGATCGTCTACGAATCATGCGCGATCCGCGAGTCGGTGCGTTCGGCGCGACCGCCTTGGGTCTTTCCCTGTTGCTACGATATGCAGGGTTACTGGCGCTGCCTGCACCGCTGCGACTGCCGGTGCTGCTGTGCATGCCGGCGCTGGGTCGCTGGGCGATGGTTAGTTTGGCATGGGCGTCGCCCTCAGCAAGGCGTGATGGGGGATTGGCTGCCTCGTTTCTCACGCACCTGTCCTGGCAACAGGTTCTTCTTTCGACCCTCGTATTGGCTGTGGCGTTGACGATGGCCTTGGGCGGAACTGTGGCGGTCGCGACCATGGGCATGGGTGTCCTGTTGCTGGTCCTGATCAGGCAGCGGTGTCTGACCTTGCTTGGCGGCGTGACGGGCGATGTGCTCGGAGCCACGAACGAAGTGGTCGAGATGCTCTTTCTCTTATTGATTCCGGCGTTGGTGGTAGCCGCATGACTGGTGTGGAGTTAGCAGTTGCCGCGGCGCTGGATGTCGCGGCGGGAGATCCTCGCTGGTTGCCTCATCCGGTGAAGGGCATGGGAGCCGTCATCGCCTGGGTGGATGAGCGTGTTCGCCGCCTCTGCCGGAGTGAGCAGGCCCTCCAGATTGCGGGGGGCTGCCTGGCGCTGGGCTTACCGATCGCGGTGTATGCCGCGGCAACTTGGGTGATTGCGCAAGCCACGGCGATCGCTCCTCTGCTCGGGCAGGTGGTCGGCGTTGGATTGGCATATACGACGCTGGCGGGGCGGGACTTGTTCGACCACGTTCAGGCGGTGCTCCGTGAATTGGCTGCCGGCAATCTGGCCGGTGCCCGCCAAGCTGTGGCGATGATCGTCGGCCGTGATAGTGCCACGCTGACAGAGTCCGGCGTGGCCCGGGCCACGGTGGAAACCATCGCGGAAAGTACATCCGACGGGATCATTGCACCCCTGGTCTATCTGTCCCTGGGCGGGGCGCCGCTGGCGCTGGCCTATAAGGCGGTCAATACGCTCGACTCCATGATCGGTCACCTGGATGCCCGGTATGAGCATTTCGGTTGGGCCTCCGCCCGACTCGACGATGTGCTGAATTGGGTGCCGGCACGATTGGCCGGCGGCTTCATCGCACTGGCTGCAGGCCTATCAACAGGCCAATGGCATCGGATTCATGAAAGTTGGTACATGCTCCATCGAGACGGGGATAAACACGCCAGTCCGAACAGTGGCCAGCCGGAAGCAGCCATGGCCGGAGCCTTGGGCGTGCAACTGGGTGGAACAAATTATTATGACGGTGTGGCGCACGAAGCTCC
>CAADGJ010000293.1 GCA_900696505.1 uncultured Nitrosospira sp. | reverse complement strand
GTCGGCCGCGGGTGGCGGAGTTGAAGAGTCACTGCAACCGGGGGAGTCCGTCGTCACGTCAGGCGCGCGCGGACACACAGGGTTCGTGCAGACGTCGAATCGACTGCTAGGATTTTCGTCAGGCCTGAGGCAATGGCGGGAAGTGCGGCTCGGAGTGGAGGAACAAGTCGGACGCTACCAACTGCTCCCCTTTTTGATTCTCGCCCACACCAACCAGCAGGTGCATGGATTTCAGGAAACCCGCGGGCACTGGACCAGCATTTCCCTCGGCCCGAGCGAAACGGTGTCGCAACTGCGCGGGCAAGGACATGTGGCCGTCGCCATCACCAACGAACGGGCATTGGGGTTCTCGACCTACACCGGCGGGTTCTTCGATATCGCCTGGACGCCGCAGGAACGCGTGTTATCGGTTGATGGCAGTCAGAACGGCATGGTCGTCCGAACATCCTCTCGCACCGTGATCTTCAAGTCGCAATCGAACGGATGGACCGAGGTGCGATAGCGACTCGCCACACACCTCGGCCGCAATCTTACATCCGTCCTTCGTCCAGTTCGATCGCATCGACCCAGGTGGTTGCAAGGGGCAGCGCCGTCACCGGTACGCCTCGCTTCGTGGCGATGTCCTGCAAACGACCCTGATACCGCTGCTTCGCCGCGTCATCTTTCGGGCCTCCGGTGAGAATGCCCTTCGACCACTCGGCGATCTCCTGATCGGAATGCTTCCGGCCGTGAGTGGTGACCCAAGCCAGTAACGACTCATCGCTTCCACCCGCCAACACCTGCTGCTCGAAGGCCTTCGGATCGATCTGTAAAAAGTCGATCAGGTACTTATCGAACCCGACCGTGATGTAGTTGTAATCCTGAATCTTGCCCGCATTGCGGAGCTTGACCTTGTCGATGAACCGCCCCAAGTGGGCGATGCCTCCGAGGAGGACTTTGGGACTGCGGGGATAGGCTTGTTGAGTCATTGTGAATTCTCCTGAATGTGATTCCGGAGAAGATACAGCCGAGGATGGAAGAAGTCTAGGAGTGAAACGCAGCGCTGTCAGCGCGCAGTCCGCTTAGACTGCCCCACTTGTCAGGCGAATTTCTCGTCGATTGCTTCCTTCCAGTCGATCAACAGACCCGCCACCTTTAGATCATGCTTGGCATTGATGGAAAGCCCCATGCTCTCTGTCGTCATTTTTCCAAGGTAACTGGCGATTGATTCCGGAGCGGCGTCTTGGCAGAGCAACTTAAACACCTGCGGTAAATAGCTGTGATACTCATCCCGAGCTCGCGGCACATCTGAGATGCCGATCGGATCCCAAATATAGTGCAATACCTCATCAACTGCTTGATACAGCGCGGCGTCCTTTGGAATTAGCTTCGTCCCCATGAGCTCCTCTAGACAAGTTTGAGCAATCCAGGAATCTGCTATTTTCCCTCTAGGCAAAGCGTTTGAGTGATCGCAAACAATATCTCATGACCGAGGCAGATTCAATGAGTCATGCATGATCGACCATTGTTACGATAGAGGCTGTATGAATCTCGACGGGAACACCATTTTAAAAAGGTCACTCTCTCTCAAACAAACCGCGGATACCTCCTAGCCTTCAATGCCGCAATCGGGCTGTTGTGCGGCAGAAACAAAGCGTCCGTCGCTTGCCCCTTCCCAAGAAACGCTGCCATATTTAAAGGGGACTGTGGAATTATGTGAAGCGAAAACGCCGCGATAACATGAGTCTCCCGACGCGTTGGGGCTGGTGGGAGAAGCTCTTTTAGCGGCCTGACTTGGCAGACTTATTCGCTTGCAGATACTGATTGATACCCGCCGCCATCTTGCGCCCCTCGGCGATGGCCCAGACGATGAGAGAGGCGCCGCGCTTGGTGTCGCCGCCGGCAAACACACCCTCGAGGTTGGTCATGAAGTTGTCGTTCACGGTCACGCATCCACGCGCATCATAATTCACGCCGAGGCTGTCGAGGAATCCGTTTCTGACCGGGCCCGTGAAGCCCATGGCGAGCAACACGAGGTCCGCATCCAATTCAAAGTCGGTGTTCGGCATCGGCACGAACTTGCCGCCTTCGAACTTCACCCGATTGGCATGCAGCTTGGTGACATGGCCGTTGTGGCCGGTAAACTTGGTGGTGGAGACGCTCCACTGGCGATCGCAGCCTTCTTCGTGCGCATGCGACGTGCGGAGTTGCATCGGCCAGAGCGGCCAAGGCGTGGAACTCGCGCGCGTGGGAGGCGGCTCGGGCAACACTTCGAACTGATGGACTTCGCTGCACCCCTGACGATGCGCGGTGCCCACACAATCGGACCCGGTATCGCCGCCGCCGATGATGATAACCCGTTTGCCCTTGGCGGTGATCGGTTCGTCGGACACGGAAATGCCCGCCGTCCGCTTGTTTTGTTGCGTCAGGTACTCCATGGCGAAATGGATGCCCTTGAGGTCCCGACCGGGAACCGGCAGGTCACGCGCCATCTCGGCACCCATGGTCAATCCAACTGCATCGAACTGCTGGCGCAACTGCTCGCCGGTGATATCTTTTCCCACTGTGACGCCGGTCTTGAACTCGACCCCTTCGGCCTTCATCTGTTCCAGCCGCCGGTCGATCACCCACTTTTCCATTTTGAAATCGGGAATGCCGTAGCGCAGCAATCCGCCGATGCGATCGGACTTTTCGAACACGGTCACCGCATGTCCTGCCCGCGCCAGCTGTTGCGCCGCCGCCAGACCGGCCGGTCCTGATCCGATGATCGCGACGGTCTTCCCCGTTTTCCTGACCGGCATGGCCGGTTCGACCAGGCCTTCGTTGAAACCGCGGTCGATGATGTTCCATTCGAGCACGCGGATCGACACCGGGTCGCTGTTGATGCCGAGCACGCAGGCCCCTTCGCAGGGCGCGGGACAGAGACGGCCGGTGAAGTCCGGGAAATTGTTCGTGGTGTGCAACGCCTTCAGCGCGTCTTTCCAACGGCCGCGATAGACGAGATCGTTCCATTCGGGGATCAAATTCACGACGGGACAGCCGGTATTCCCCTGGCAAAAGGGCACACCGCAATCCATGCAGCGCGCACCTTGAACCTTGAGCTTCTCCTCCGGGATGGGCTCGTACATTTCTTTCCAATCGAGCACGCGCAACTCGATCGGTTTCCGCTTCGGCC
>CAADGJ010000292.1 GCA_900696505.1 uncultured Nitrosospira sp. | reverse complement strand
TCATACATATCGAAGGCCGTCGGCAACTTGCCGGGGATGACGGGATAGCCCACCATGACCGCTTCGACTTTGTTTCCGAATTCCTTCTCCAGAATCATCAGCCCTTCGCCATCGAACCGGTGGCAATGCGGACAATAGAAGTCGGCGAACTCCACCAACTGGACCTTGCCCGGCTTGTGGGTCGATTTTTCTTCGCTCAAGACCTGGAAATTACCCTTGAGTTCGGGCTTCGCCGCTTGCGCTGTGCCCGCCAATCCCACAAGCGCCATCACCATCACGCCCACGAACAGACCACCGTGCCACACACGACGCATCACCATACGCTGCACTCCTTTTTCAAACATGAATCGTTGCCACAGGCTCCTCGGCATTATAAACAATGCTGGCACTCTTCTGCGTCTGTTATAATGCCAACGATGCGTGGGAAACTTCTACAGGGTCTCGGTATTTTGTGCATGACCGCGATCCTGGCCGCTTGCGCGACCTCCGCCGATCAGCGCGAAGCCGAAGACGGCGCATCCCAGACGCCGCAATTTTCGCAAATCAAAGCTGCCCCGGAATCGTTTAAAGGACAGACCCTCGTGTTGGGCGGCCAAGTCCTCTCGGCCCGGCGAATGAAAGACGGGACCCGCCTCGAGGTGCTTCAGTTGCCGCTCAATGACGCGCAACAGCCGTCTCTGGACCTGACCAAATCGCAGGGACGATTTATCGCGATTCGCCGGGAATTCCTGGATCCTGCGACCGTGCCGCAGGGCACCTTTGTCACCATTACGGGCCAGATGACGGGCTCCGTCACTCAGCCGCTGGATGAGACCGACTACACTTACCCGGTGCTGGAGATCACCACGTTTCGCACGTGGATTCCTTCTCAGGATTCGAACCTTCCTCGGTACCGCCCCTACCCCTATTACAGTCCGTTCTGGCATCCCTATTGGGGACCCTATGGACGTTTTCCTTACTATTGGTAGCACCGTCACCCGCACTCTCGCCTGGAATCATCGCCCGTTTTCTGCGCCTTGTCGGACCGCATGCTCGAGCTGATCGTGGCTTACGGCCCTGAACGACAACGCCCCGTCCATCCGGAGATGAACGGGGCGCTGCGAGAACCGAATTGATTCGGTGTTTACTTGATCATGATCAACTGGCCGCCGGGCTGCTTCGGGTTCAATTGATCCCGATAGGTCAGGGTATTGCCCTGGGTGGCGTTGAACAAATCGCTGGTCGGCACACCGATATACTTCGTCTCGCCGGGCTTGAGGACCACTTCAGCCTTGAGCACGAACGGAGAGGCCGCGTTGACCGGGTCCGTCATCTGGAAGCCACGGTCAGAAGACGTGTTGTTCGTCACCTTCAGCAAGACCGGTCGGCCGGGACGGACTTTGAAGTCGATGATGGTGGTCGGTGGGTACCACGCCTTCAGGCCGCCCACTTCGACCGCAAACAACTGCGCATCCACTTCCAACTCCTTGAACGGTTGGCCGACCACAGAACCAGTCTCAAGGTCGCCCACCTCGACGCCGCCCGCCTGCAACGCCCAGGCTCCCGTGGCGCTCGACAACAGACTCAACGCACCAAACAATACCACTGCACTCCTGCTCAACATACACAACCTCCTGTCGGGTTAAAGAGATGAAGACGAACGATGCTCCGGAGCCAGGCACGGGGGAAGACCAGTGCCTTCCAGCACCTGACCGCCAACAATGAGACCATCCACGATGAGAAACAACACCTTCATGCGCTTCGTGCTGTCTGAAAATTTGCCGCTGGCGATGGCCAGCACTTCATGCGATCCGTCGGGCTGAGGATGATCTGCTTCGATGTTGACATAATAGAAATCAAATCCCTCGAACTCCTTATTGAACGCCTGGGCCCGCAACAGATGCTCTAGCGAGTCGTCGGCCCCCCATCCCGCGGTTCCACCTGCCACCACCAGGAGTTGGATCAGGACGATACAGACACATCGCATGAGGCTACCTCCCTAGGGTGGGAGTTATAGCCTCGAGGCACCCGGTCGTCTACAGACGCACGCTCATGGATGCTTACGGGTGCTACAGTATCGTTTCCGGACCACCAACGGCAAGAGGTTATACAGGATTACGGCGCTTGAGGGAACCAGGGGAAGACCGAGGGTAGAACTGGAGGCTCTGGCAGGAAGCCACGGGGGAAGCGGAATCATCGCTGCTTCCCACCGTAGCCTCATCGTTCGGTTACTTGCTCTTTCCTTTGCCCTTGTGGCTCGAGGCCTGTTCGGCATGGGCCAGGGATTCTTCGGCATGCTTCACAGCTTCTTTGGCATGCTCTAACGCTTCCTTCGCATGCGGATCGTTGCTGCCCTTCACCGCTTCTTCCAAGTGCTTGATCGCTTCCTTCTCATGCTCCACGCCTTCCTTGGCATGCTTGATCGTCTCCTTCACATGCCCGCCGCCGTCGGCCAGCGCCAGGTTTGCCGGCGCGACCGCCACGAGCGCACATAGAGACGCAACCACTACTCCTGCACGTAATCCTGTCATACGCATTCCTCCTGTGTCATGTTGAACTGTTCGCTGATTGGCCGCATTCTACAGCATTTTGTAAACGGTGTTGAGCGAGATGGTGGTATTGAGAGGGGTCACCGGGAAAGAAAAGGTGGGAGAGGGAAGCGTATGGGCGTACGCCTCCCTCATCGGAGCTCACTGCGTGGTCAGCGCAGTCCAACCGACGAGCTCCGTCCACCGATCGTCAGGCAGAGGCTGGGGTGAGCCACGGCAAACGGCAGATGCCACACCGCCCGGGATCCGCTCCCGCCGACTGGCCGCCGGAATCCCAACTGGCATACATCCAGGATTCAGACTGCCTCGCCGCAGCACCCTCCACCGTCATGCCGGCGCATTTTTCCATGACAAATATACTGAGCGAGGATCCGCAGCCTGCGGCCTCCGACGGATAGGGTTCGGATTCCACAATGAATACCGTTCCCACAGGAAACGACCTATCGTCCGCGGTGAGGAGCGCCTTGGGGCACACATAAAACCGGAGTTGCTGTGCCCCGGCAGGGGACTTCACCACCGAGGTCAGTGTCGGCCAGTCCCGATAGCCAAACGGGATCAACAGCCCGGACGCAGGCGGTGCCGGCGACCATCCTCCGCTGATATTCAGAGCCAGCGCCAATAACCGCACCACAGCCACATTCAGGGCCGTCTGGTCTTGGGGTGTTCCCGGGATCGTTGTTCGTCGAGGAGAGGCGACCCTGTCACTCACCGGCATGACACACCATCCTTTCTGCTCGTGCGACGAATTAGTGTCTGACTTCTCCGACCGTCGTCCTGAGGCGAGAGGCTGCGCCTTGTTTGATTGCTTCCGACTGAACCCGTGCGCGAATGGATGCGGCCCGTGCGGCAAACAGACCGGCTTCAACCGGCTGACCGATCGTGTCCAGCACCACCGCGTACCGTTCGACCAACAGGCCGACAGTGGGATGGTGCAATCCGAGCTGTTGTTGTTGAATCACCAGCGCGCGCTGATACAAGAGCTGGGCCTGAGCCATCAAGCCCTGCTGGTCGGCGAGAAAGGCCATATTGCCGACAATGGTCCCGACCAACGAGCTCTGAGGGCCCGACACCCGCTCCGCGATCGTCAAGGCGTCGTCGAAATAGCGCTGGGCTGAGGCATACAGCCCTTGAGACTGGTACAGGCAACCCAAGTTGTTCAGACTCGTCACCACCGCCGGATGTTCGCTGCCGAAGCGCAATTGACGGACCTTCAAGGCCCGTTCATACAACGGTTCCGCCCAGGCATACATCCCGCGGCCCTTGTATAACGCAGCCAGGTTATTGAGCACCGGCCCCAGTTCAACATGGTCAGGACCATGCGCCTGCTCCATCAGCGTGAGCGCCAGTTGATAAGACGATTCGGCTGCCAACTCCCGTCCCTGCTTGCGATAGAGCTCGGCGAGGTTGTTCAGACTGATCGCCACATCGGGGTGCGCCGGACCGAGGGTTTTACGTTCGATCTTCAACACGCGCTCATACAACGGTTCCGCCGCAGACCACTCGCCTTGGGCATGGGCGATTTCAGCCAGATTGTTCAATGCAGCGGCGACGTCTTCATGCTCGGGCCCCAATTGTGCTTCCCAAATGCCAAGCGCGCGCTGATAGAGCGATTCTGCCTCGGCGAGGCGTCCCTGGTCGTGATACAGCAACCCCAGCTGGTTCGCGGCCACCGCCACCCGGGCATCATCGGCACGACTCTGCGCGGCTTCCCGCAGGGCCTGCGCCAAGAGCGGCTCGGCTTCACCATAATGTGCGGCTTCGCGGGCCTTTACCCCCTCCTCGAAGCGCTGCATCCAGCCATCCGGTTCCGTCGCGCCGCTCCCGGTGGCGGCGCATAAGACTATCAGCGCGACCAGGCTCACGAATCCCATTCGATACCACCGCCGGTTCATGCGATCACTCATGATGGTCGAGTCCTCCACACCTTCGATCGACTCCGGGCTCATTCCGTCGTTCCCGTTCCTCGCGCCTGTTTTTACCTTGCCAGCCCCCGAAGGGCCGGGGTGAAGGGGGAGGCCGTCCCATTCACCCCGGGGAGGCAGATCCTGAAGAAGGGTGCACAACTCCAGGATCCGTCTATGCTTCGCTTATCGCTTCGCCGCCCGTCGTCCGCTCAACGCACCACCTTCAACTGCGGTGGGAAATCCGTCGATCGCGCATCGGTACGATTGCCTTCGACCAACGCCGCCACGGACCGACGAAAAATGCGGAGACTGCCTCCGCCGATCTTGGTCGCCTCCAAACGCCCCTCGTCGATCCAGCGATAGATCGTCCATTTGCTGACTTGAAGCAATTGTGCGGCTTCCTTGACGCGCAAGAGCGGCTGATCCATCACTTTCACTCCTCCCACGTTTGGCGGTGGACAGGAGCGGTTGCGACACCGCTCCTCCCCCGAATGCACGAGGGGGACGAGCCTCTCGAACAATCGGGTCCACCATGCACGACACCATCACACACGTGACCAGTGATGAGTGGGAACCGGCAGCGGAGGTCACAGGGAAGGCGCCTGCGCTGCCGGTTATTCCGGGGTAGAGGGCAATTCGACCCCGGACTCACAGGCACTGAGTGAAATAGCTCGGGCCGAACGCCCGGAGACGGCGGATTACAGGACAACCTCACTCCCGCCAGCGGCGCGCACCGCAACGAAAGCACAGGTTTCGAACTCTGCAATGAAAGGCGACGTGCGCCCCGCCCGAACTATCCCCTCGCGGAGACCGGCGGCGCACGGGCGTGGAGGGACGAAGGGTCCCAGGAGGTCAGGAGGATCGGAGGAGAAATCAGCGGTTGAATCTGTGCCACCCAGGCCATCCCCACATCGCCCTGGGAAATAGGACCGACATCTGATGTCGCCTGACAGGCCCAGGAGCAGAGGGTGGAATGGGATTCCGTGCCTGAATGCTGATGATGACCATCCGACGGCGCGGCATGGGCAAAGGAACAGCCAGGCGCCACAAGGGCCAACACCATATACACCCAGACAATTCCGAGCGCGAGGCCGGCGACTGTGGTTTGTGAGGTTCGTCGGATCATGGTCTGAGAGTGCTCACCTGGCGTATCAATTACGCCGTTCCACAGAGGTTGTCTACCGACGGATGCTCACGCCTGCTACAAAATTTTAGGCTCGCGCCGGAAGATCGTCACCGTCACAGTCGCACTGATCAGCCAATCATGTTGATCACTGGCCGTCAGATGCAGGAATCTTCGCATTCGGCAGGACACTGGGATATACGCAACTCGGGGCGTTGTTGGAGATCACGGATGATGCACGGAAGCCGGGTTCAGTCGAGGTGTTGGGTAAGGAACCGTTCCATCTCAGAGAATACGTGGAGGCGGTCCTCCTCCCGGCGCAGGGCTTCATCAGCGAGAGGCAATTCCACGTATCGAGCGTTCGTGGCATTCGCCGCTTTGAGCGCATCGGCCATATTGCGGCTCTGTGAAACCGGCACGGAACGATCCATGAACCCGTGCATCAAGAGCAGCGGCGTACGCATCCCTTGCGCATGAGCCACGGGCGATGTCTCACGAAGCCGCTCCCGGTCGTTCCACCAGGAGCCGACCCGCATTTCCATCATTGGTTTCTGGTTCAGATACCAGCGACTGTCTGACACCAGTTCCCGCAAATCTGTCACCCCGCCCAGACTGACGGCGCAGCGGTAGAGATCCGGCGTCTTCACGGTCCCCATCAAGGCAGCGTATCCTCCGTAGCCGGCGCCCACGATGCACGTCCTGTTGGCATTGGCAAGGCCGGAACGGATCGCATACTGCACCGCGTCCGTCAGATCGTCCTGCATCTCCAATCCCCAGCGTTGAAAACCGGCTCGGAGAAACTCATCTCCATATCCCTCGGTGCCGCGAAATCTCGGCTCCAACACTGCCCAGCCGCGGCTGACAAACCACTGCGTCCAATAATTGAACGCGCCGGGCATGCGTGCAGCAGGTCCTCCGTGAGGAAACACGATCATCGGAAGGTGGCGCGGGTCCCGATCCTTGGGAACGGTCAGAAAGACTTGCAGCTCCTTGCCGTCCCGCGCCGTCACATAGGTCGTGGTGGGAGCAGCCAGCGCGGCCGTCTCGAGATCGGGATACGACCTGCCGAGCAGCACCATCCGTCCGTCCTGCTCGTCGAAGATCGACCAGCGCGGAGGCTGCGCTGCACCGCTCGACTTGACGACATGGAGCCGCCCGTCGTCGCTGCTGCTGTGGATGACATTGACGGTTCCGGGAATCGCCCGGTCGATACGCGCCTGCAGGCGTTGCGCGTCGAAGTCCCAGAAGAGCACCCGTTCATCCGCCGCGCTGTACCGCACGCCGACGACCTTCTTGCGTCCAGGCGCATAGACCAGTTCGCCATTGAGATCAAACTTCGGATC